>JAFAZB010000529.1 GCA_019240015.1 Solirubrobacterales bacterium | reverse complement strand
CGTGCTCCAAGGCGACGGGACAGGCTGGACCGTCTCTGCCCCAGTCGGTGTGGCACCCGCCAGCCGCCCGGGGCAGCAGCACGTGCAGTTCACGCTCTCCGCCGGCGGGACCGACAGCGAGTTCCAGGTCTACGACTTCTATGTAGACCCGCGCATGCGCTAGGAGCTCCACCGAGCTTCGCGCGTAGTCGGTACGCCCCCAAGACAAGTGGCGGCCTCGACCGGGAACGGTCGAGGCCGCCGCTTGCGCTTAACGTATCGGCAGATGTCCCCGGCACTGACCCAACCGGCCGCGACGACGGTCCCGACCGCAGTGGTGGGGCCGCCGCCGTACGGCCAAGAGGAGGAATAAGTGGGGAGTGCCGGCGGGCGGGCGCGCCAGGCGAGGCTGCCCACTCGGGGAACGCGCCAGCACGCCCCAATACAGCCTCGGTCGCGGCGCGACGCCCCGCAAACGGTGCGCGGCAAAGGCCACGTTTGGCGGCCCCGATGCTGCACAGAATCAGTGCCCGCCGGCCGGTTGCGGCGCCGGCGGCGCACGTGTATGGGGATCGTGGCACTGGCGGCGCTGGTGCTGGGAGCATGCGCAAGCGCCGCTCCGCGCCCGCCCGGCCCCGTGCAGCGGATCCCCTCCTCGCCCGCCCGTGTGGGAGGCGGGCGACCAGCCCACGTCGCCGTGGTGCTGATGGAAAACGAGGAGTACTCCGACATCATCGGGTCGAGCCAGACCCCGTACATCAATGGGCTGGCGCGACGCTACGCGCTGGCCAGCGGCGCGTACGCGATCACTCACCCCTCGCTGCCCAACTACCTGGCGCTGACTGGCGGCTCGACTTTCGGGATCACGAGCGACTGCACCGACTGCACGGTCGGCTCGACCAGCATCGTTGACCAGTTGAGCGTGGCCCGGGTCTCCTGGCGCGCGTACATGGAGGATCTGCCGGGGCCATGCTTCACCGGCGCCGGCTCCGGGGAGTACGCCAAGCGTCACGACCCATTCGTTTACTACTCACGGGTCGCCAATGACCCGGCGCGCTGCTCGCGCGTGGTCCCGCTGACCCAGCTGTCCGTCGACGAGCGGGCGCACAGGCTGCCGAGCTTCATCTGGATCACGCCGAACCTCTGTCACGACATGCACGACTGCGATCCGGCCACCGGCGACCGGTTCCTGGCGCGGCTCCTGCCGCCCCTGTTGCGCTCGCTCGGTCCGCGGGGAGTCCTGTTCCTGACCTGGGACGAGGGCACCAGCGATCGGGGCTGCTGCCGGCTGGCAGCGGGAGGGCACGTGGCGACGATCGTGGCCGGGGCGGGAGCACGACCGGGAGCGCGCGCCACGATCGCGGTCGACCACTACTCGCTGCTCCAGACGGTCGAGGACCTGCTCGGGCTGCCAAGGTTGCGCGGCGCGGGGTGCGCCTGCACCCCTTCGCTCGCCCCGTTGCTGGCGGGGTTCAGGCCGCGCTGACCGGCGCCGGCTCGACCGCTTCGGAGAGCTCGAGCGGCGCTCCGAAACCAACCCGGAGTACGGCCCCGCCCTCCGGTGCGTTGGCGGCCTGCACGAAACCGCCGTGGGCCTCGGCCGCCTGACGAACGATCGCCAACCCCAACCCTGAGCCGGACTTCGAGCGAGCGTCCCTGGCGCGGTGAAAGCGGTCGAACACATACGGGATGTCCTGTTCGTGAAAGCCGGGCCCGTGATCGCGGATCGTCAGGATCCCGTTCCGCAGCCCCACCTCGACCTCGCCACCGGGAGGACTCCACTTGCACGCGTTGTCGAGCAGGTTGGCCACGGCTCGGGCAATCCGCTCGCCCTCGCCCCGCACCAGCGTCGCCTCCAGCGCAACTTGCATCGTGAGCGCGGGAGCCCGCCGGCGGACCCGCTCCACGGCCTGGGTCACGATCGCGTCCACCCTGACATCGCCAGGCTCGGCGGCCGGCTTGCTGCCGCGGGCGAGCTCGACGACGTCACCGACGAGTGCGGTCAGCTCGTCGAGCTCTTCGATCACATCGGCCCGCAGCGCCTCCCGATCATCGGGTGAGAGCCGCTCCTCCTCGCGCATCAGCTGGAGGTTGGCCCGGATCGTGGCGATCGGGGTGCGCAGCTCGTGCGAGGCATCGGCGACCAGGTTGCGCTGCGCCTGGACGGAGCGCTCCAGCGCGTCCAGCGTGGTGTTGAAAGTCAGCGCCAGGCGCGCCAGCTCGTCGCGGCCGCTGACCTCCAGGCGCTGCCCCCAAAAGTCCGGCGTGGCCGCGATCGACTCCGTCGCCCGCGTGAACCGTGCGATCGGCGCGAGCGCCGTCCGCGCGACCAGGATCCCAAGCAGCGCCGCGAGCGCGATCCCGGCGGCCGCGATCACGACCAGCAGCAGCAGCTGGCTGGAGAGCGCGTGGTCGACGTCGGTCAGCGGCAGCGCGACCATCAGGGCACCGCGAGGACCGGCGCCTTCCACCAGCACGCGGATGTGGCTGGAGCCGACGTGGGCGTCGGTGAAGTAGCGGCCCTGGCCGCTCGCCGCCAGCGCCCTGACACGAGAGTCGACCGGGATCCGCGAGCTCTCCCCGCTCCCAAGGCACACGGATCCAGTCGGAGCCACCAGCTGGTAGAAGCCGGGCGCCCCGCCGAACGCCGGACCGGGCGGCGCGTTGATCCCAAGACCCTGGTCGCAGTCGCGCCCGGGAAACCGATCATCGGGGCTGCGCGATCCGAAGCCTCCCGGACCGGGACCCACCGGATATCTCGCGGCCAGCGTCTGCAGCGACTGGTCGAGCTGTCCACGCAGCTCGGAGCGGGTGCCCGCGTACGCCGAGACCGCGACTGCGACCACCGCCAGCGCCACCGCCACTCCCGCAGCGAGCCCCATCCGCGCCCGGAGGCTCACCGGTCGGGCTCCCGCAGCGCGTAGCCGACCCCGCGCATCGTATGGATCAGCGAACGAGCTCCCGCGTCTTCGAGCTTGCGACGCAGGTAGCCGATGTAGACCCTGAGCGCGTTCGAGGTCGGACCGAAGTCATACCCCCACACCCGGTCCTAGATCAAGCTGTGCGGTAGCACGCGACGGGGATTGAGCATCAACAACTCGAGCAGTTGATACTCGGTCCGGGTCAGCTCCACGAACTCCTCCCCCACTCCCACCCCATGACGGGCTGGATCGAGTCTCAGCTCGCCGAAGGACAGTCCGCCGTCGATCTCACCTTCCCCGCTGGAGCGACGCAACAGCGCCCGCAGCCGCGCCTTCAGCTCGTCGATGTCGAACGGCTTGACGAGATAGTCGTCCGCGCCCGCGTCGAGCCCATCGATGCGATCCGCCACCGCATCCCGGGCGGTCAGCATCAATACCGGGACCCGGTTGCCCTCGCGGCGCAACAGGCGGCACACCTCCAGGCCGTCGATGTCCGGCAGGCCGACATCGAGCACCACGGCATCCGGTATCCCACTGGTCACCTCGGCAAGCGCGCCGGAGCCCGAGTCGGTCAACCGGACCTCGTAGCCCGCGAGCGCCAGCGCGCGGCGGAGAGCTTCCCGCAGCCCGCGGTCATCGTCCACGACCAGCAGCCGCATGAGCGGATTGTCGTGCCTGGCGAGGCTCGCAGCGAGCGGTTCCTACTTTTCCCTTATCCGCTCCCGAAGCACCGCCCCGAGGATGCCGTTGACGAACCCAGGCGTCTGTGCGCCGCAGAAACGCTTGGCGGTCTCCACCGCCTCGTCGATCGCGCCTTCCGGCGGGATCGCGTGCTCGGCGGGCAGCGCTTCGGGGTACAGCAGCTCGGCCAGCCCCACCCGCAGAATCGATCGCTCGAGCGGGGCGATCCGCTCCAGCGACCAGCCGCTGGCGTGGCGGGAGATCAGCTCGTCGAGCTCCGGTTGGCGAGCCCGCACCAGCTGACCCAGCGCGCGCGTGAACGCGTGGACGTCCCGGGGAAAGGTCTGCTCGAGGTCCCGACCCAGCAGATCGCTCTGGTAGAGCGCCCATACGGCCGCCCGCCGCTGCTCTGTCCTACGCACCGTTGGTCACGGCGAAGCCTCAGGCACGCGAGACGTACTCGCCGGAGCGGGTGTCCACGCGCACGACATCGCCCACGTCCACGAACAACGGAACCTGGATCCGGGTCCCCGTCTCGAGCACCGCGGGCTTGGTGCCGCCACCCGAGGCGGTGTCGCCGCGGACCCCGGGCTCGGTCTCCGTGACCGCCAGGTCGATCGCGCTGGGGAGCTGCACGTCGGCCGGCTGGCCGTCGATGTAGAGCACGTCGACCTGCTCTGAGTCCCGCATCCAGCGGAGCCCCTCGGAGATGGTGTGCTCGGGAACCGTCAGCTGCTCATAGCTCTCGGCATCCATGAAATGCGCGTCGCTCCCGTCCCGGTAGAGAAACTGCATCCGCCGCACTTCGGTACGTACCGAGCGGAACTTCTCCCCCGCGCGGAAGGTGCGATCGATCACCGCCCCATCGCTGGCCCTGCGCAGCCTGGTGCGGACGAACGCACCGCCCTTGCCGGGCTTGACGTGCTGGAACTCGAGGATTTTGAAGATCGTCCCGTCGACGTCGATGTGGTTGCCGTTGCGGAACTGGTTGGTCGAGATCACTGAACCGTGCGGAGCTCCTTGGGAGAGGAGGTGAGGATCTCGCACCCCTGCTCGGTGACCACCACCAGATCCTCGATCCTGACTCCCAACTCGCCGGGAAGGTAGACGCCCGGCTCGACGGTCACCACGTTGCCGGCCTCCAGCGCATCTTGCGAGCGCTGGGAGAGCCGCGGACGCTCGTGGACTTCAAGCCCGACGCCGTGGCCGAGGCCATGGCCGAACCGCTCGCCGTAGCCCCCGTTCTCGATCACCTCGCGCGCGACGCCGTCCACCTCTCGGGCGCTGCGCCCGGCGGCCACCGCCTCCAGCCCCGCGAGCTGTGCGGTGCGCACCAGCTCGTAGACCTCGCGCCCTTGATCACCGAGGCCATTGGTGGCGATCGTGCGGGTGCAGTCCGAGCAGTACCCGTCGAGCTCGGCGCCCCAGTCGATCACCACCAGCTCGCCGCGCTCGATCGTCACGTCGCGTGCCTGGGCGTGCGGCAGCGCGCCGCGGGGCCCCGAAGCCACGATCGTCTCGAAGCTGGCGCGTTGCGCGCCGCGCTCGCGCATTCCGGCTTCCAGCGCGAGTGCCACCTCCCGCTCGGTGCGGCCCACCAGGCCTTCCGAGAGCAGCTGCTCGAACGCGGCGTCGGCGACCGCGCTCGCGGCACGGATCGCCTCCACCTCCGCGAGCTCCTTGACCATGCGCAGGCGTTCGACCAGCTCCTCGGTGCCGACGAGCTCTACATCATCGGGGAGCAGCTCCCGCAGCCGGGCGTGTTGGCGGACGCTCACATGCGCGTCCTCGAACGCCAGGCGCAGCGCGCCCCCCGGCAGCACATCTGCCACCGACTCGATCAGCTCCAGCGGAGCCCGGCGGCGCTCGAACGATGGATCGACCTCCTCGGCCGCCTGCTCGACGTAGCGAAAATCGGTGATGAAGATCCGGAGGCGCTCGCCCAGCAGCACGATCCCGTTGCTGCCGGTGTACCCGGTCAGATAGCGCACGTTGAACGGCGCCGTGACCAGCAGCAGGTCGACGCCGGCCTCCGGCAGGATCTCGACAAGTCGCGCAGGGCGGACTCTCATGCCGCCAACTCCAGGCGCAGGCGTTCGAGCGCCTCACGGTAGCCGCTCGCACCCTTGCCGGCCACCCGCTCGACGCACAGCTCGCGGATCACCGACTGCCGCCGCCAGTCCTCGCGAGCCTCCACGTCGGAGAGATGGACCTCCACGGCGGGGAGTCCGGTCAACTCGAGCGCATCGCGGATCGCATAGGAATAGTGAGTCCACGCGCCGGCGTTGAGCACGATCCCGTCGGCCAGCCCCTCCAGTCGGTGCAGGTGCTCGACGAACTCGCCTTCGTGGTTGGTGTGGAAGAACCGTGTCACGAGACCCAGCACGCCGGCGTCGTCCGAGATCCCGCGCTCGAGCTCCGACAGCGTCAGCGTTCCATAGTAGGCGGGGTCCCGGCGACCGAGCTGGTCGAGGTTGACGCCGTGCATCACTTCGATCCGGTTGCGCATCTAGATCGTCTAGCCCGCCAGCTCCCTGACCGCCGCGAGCAGCTCGCGTGCCGGCACCGCGCAGCCGGCCAGCGGCTGACCCGGCGCGTTCAGCAGAACGAACGGTACCGGGCCCTCGCCGACGCGCTTCTTGTCCCGGGCGGTTGCCATCACGACCGCGTCGGGGTCTGCGCCGTCGAGCGTGACCGGAAGGCCGCGCGCCGCGAACAGGTCAGCGGCCTCGGCGCGGAGCTGGTCCTGACCGGAGAGCCGGAGCGCGGCGAGCAACCCGAGCGCCACCGCCTCGCCGTGGCGGTAGGTGGCATAGCCGGTCACCGCCTCGATCGCGTGGCCGACGGTGTGCCCGAGGTTCAGTACCTGCCTGACCCCTCGATCGCGCTCGTCCTTGGCGACGATCCGCAGCTTGGTCCTGACACACGCGGCGATCACCTCGGGTGCAGCCGGATCGGCACCGGCGCGAACCTGCTCCCACAACTCGCCCCCTGCGATCAGCGCTGCCTTGACGACTTCCGCGTAACCGGCGGCGAGCTCGGCCGCCGGCAGGGTGGCCAGCGCATCGCAATCGGCGATCACCGCGATCGGCTGGTGGTAGGCGCCGACGTAGTTCTTTGCCTCGGGAAGGTCGACGCCGGTCTTGCCCCCGTACGCCGAGTCGACTTGCGCGACCAGGCTGGTGGGAACCTGGATGTGGCGCACGCCGCGCTGGAAGGTCGCAGCGCAGAACCCCGCCAGGTCGCCGACCACGCCCCCTCCGAGCGCCACCACCAGGTCGTGGCGGGTCATCCCGGCTCGGGCCAGCTCGGTCCACACGATCTCGGCGTGGGCGATCGTCTTCGATTGCTCGCCCGGCATGATCGCCACCCGGGCCGCCAGCGGCGCGACCTTCTCGCCGTATAGACGTCCGACGTTGCCATCGGTCACGAGGAACCGACGGCCGCTGCCCGTGTGCGGCCAGAACCCGCTCGACAACAGACGCGGCCCGACGTAGGCGGGATAGTCACCGGAGGCGCCCGCGGCCCACAGGAGCTTGGTGCCGGGAACGGCGCCGGAGGATCGGCCCGCCGGGAGTCCCTGGAGCGCGTCCAGCACCGTCGCCATCGCCTGCGAGCGCTCGCCGGGGACCACTACGTCGGCGAGCTGGGCGTACAGCGGCTCGCGGCCCTCGAACAGACGCCCGAACGCGACACGTTCCCTCGCCAGCGGACGTCCGGTCCCCTGCGAGCGCTCCCAGGCCGTCTCCACGTCCACGTCGATCCAGACCACCAGGTGATCGACGAGCGCCTCCTGGACACGTGGCGAAGCGACGGCCCCCCCGCCCAGCGCCAGCACGCCCGGCCCGAAGCGGTTCAGCAGCTCCAGCGTGATCCGCTCCTCGGCCTCTCTGAACGCGCGCTCGCCATCTTCGGAGAACACGCGCACGATCGGCTTGCCGAGCCGCTGCTCGATCACCCGGTCGACGTCGACGGCCTCGGTGCCGAGCTTCTCGGCTGCGCTGCGGGCGGCGCTCGACTTGCCGGCCCCCATGAAGCCGATCATCACTACGGCGCGCCCGCATGCCGTCATCGCCGCCAACCGATCCGCTCCTGATAGGCCCGCAGCGCCGCGATCACGTCATCGATGTGGTCGCCGCCGAACTTGCGCCGATAGGCATCCGCCAGCACGAATGCGACCATCGCCTCCCCCACCACCCCCGCGGCCGGCACCGTGCAGGAGTCGGTCCGCTCGCGCAGGGCTTCGGCGGGCTCATGGGTCGCGATGTCGACCGAGCGCAGCGGCTTGGTGAGCGTTGGCAGCGGCTTCATCGCTGCCCGGATCACGAGCGGCGCGCCGTTGGTCATTCCGCCCTCCACGCCGCCCGCGCGGTTGGTCTCCCGCCAGTATCCGCGCCGTTCGTCGTAGAAGATCTCATCGTGGGCCTGGGAGCCCGGCAGCCCGGCCACCTCGAGCCCGTCCCCCAGCGACACCGCCTTGATCGCCTGGATCGACAGGATCGCCTGCCCCAGCAGCCCATCCAGCCGCTCACGCCAGGAGACATGCGAGCCGAGCCCCGGCACCAGCCCGAACGCCCGCACCTCGAACGCGCCGCCCAGCGACTCGTTGGCCCGCCGCAGCATGTCGATCTCCGCGACCATCGCCGCTGAGGCCTGTGGGTCCAGGCACCGCACGGGAGACTCGTCGACCCCCTGGAAGTCCTCAGGCGTGAGGTCGTCGCGGCGAGGTGCGCGGACCGAGGTGATCTGGATCACGTGCGAGAACACCTGCACTCCGAGGGCCCTCAGGAGCTGCTTGGCCACCGCCCCGCCCGCCACGCGGGCAGCCGTCTCGCGGGCGCTGGCTCGTTCCAGCACGTCGCGGACATCGCGCAGGCCGTACTTCTGCGTCCCCACGAGATCGGCATGGCCCGGCCGCGGCAGGTGTACCTCGGGCAGCTCGGCATCCACCGGCCACGGATTCATCCGCTCCTCCCAGTTTGCGAAGTCGCGGTTGGCGACCTGGAGCGCGATCGGGCCACCGAGCGTGCGGCCGTGGCGGATCCCTCCCGTCACCTGCACGCGGTCGCGCTCGATCTTCATCCGCCCACCGCGGCCGTAGCCGAGCTGGCGGCGGGCCAGGTCTCGGTCGAGCGCGTCGCGATCGACCGTCAAACCGGCGGGCAGGCCCTCGAGGATGCACGTCAGGCCTGGGCCGTGGGACTCGCCGGAGGTGGTCAGCTGGAGCGCCATGTCGCTCTAGGTTACGGGCGCTCGGCACGCTCGGCGGGCGCGCCACGGCGCGTGGCGGGGCCTATCGCGGGCGCTCCGCAGGCTCGTCCTGCGCGTCGAGGCCCGGAATCGGCTTGCCGGTCCCCTTGCACCAGGGACAGGTGACCTGGTGCTGGCGGCCCCCCAGTGAAGAGATCACTTTCCCCGTCCCCCGGCATGGCGGACAGCTGCTCTCGTTGGCGTCCCGCTGTGGCGACTCTCCGTTCATCGCCGCACCGCCACCAGCACCCCGTCACCCACGGGCGTCAGGGTGGCGAGCAGCTGTTCGTGCCCGAGCAGCAACCGATTGAACTCGCGCGCGGCCGCGACTCGCTCTGCGCTCCAGTAGCCGTCACTCTGCCCCGCCGCCACCGCGCCCGAAAGCAGCACGTTGTCGACCGCGAGCACCGCTCCCGGGCCCAGCAGCGGCAGCAGCGCCTCGAAGTACTCCCCGTACTGGGTCTTGACTCCGTCGATGAACGCGAAATCGAACGGTCCCTCCAGCGAGGCGAGCCCCTCGCGAGCGTCCTGGAGACGCAGGTCTGCCCGCTCCCGCACCCCCGCCCGCTCCAGGTAACGGGCGGCGGCCGCGTGGCGTTTGGGATCGATTTCGAACGACACGATCGTGCCGTCGGCAGGCAGCGCACGCGCCACGTACAGCGTTGAGACGCCGATCGCCGTCCCTACCTCGAGCGCCCGGCGGGCCCCACTGGCGAGGGCCAGCACCTGGAGCAACTGCCCCGTCGCGGGAACCACGATCGGGATCCCGTCCCGGGCGGCGTGGGCCTCCATCTCGGCCAGGACCGGATCGGGGCGGCCCCTGATGTCCTGGAGGTAGCGGTCGACTGGCTCGGCGAGGATCATCCGCGGTCAAGATACCCGGCTGGCGTCAACCGGTCCGGATCGCCGGATCGCGTCGCGCATCACCGCCACCGGTGCGGTCCGGCCTGTGAACAGCTCGAACCCGAGCGCGCCCTGCCCGACCAGCAGCTCGAGCCCATCCACCGTCTGCGCGCCACGCTCGGCGGCCACCCGTAGGAGCGTCGTGACGCTGCCGACGTACACGAGGTCGACCACGCATCGGTAACCCGCCAGATCGGCCGCTGAGATCGGCAGCTGCTCGAACGGGTCGCGCTCGCCGTGCAGACCCACCGAGGTGCAGTTGACGAGCAGGTCAGCGGGCGTCGCCATCTGGACCGCGGTCCCCCCGAGCTCGGCGCACAGCTCGCCGGCGCGCGCGGGGTTACGGTTCCATACGAGCACCTCGCCGGCGCCGGCGTGCAGCAGCGCCCACACCACCGCGCGCGCACTGCCGCCGGCCCCGAGCACCAGCGCGGTGGCCCCGCGCGGCGGGAACGGCAGTGCGGCGAGCAGCGCCGGGGCATCGGTGTTCTCGGCGTGGATCCCCCCCCGCCGGTCGAAGATCAGCGTGTTCGCCGCCCCGATCCGGCTCGCCCGCTCGCTGGCGCCGGTGGCGAGCGCGAGTGCCGCTTGCTTGTGTGGGATCGTCACGTTGACGCCCCTGAAGCCGGCGCGCGGCAGTGCGGGAACGGTCTCCGCCAGCAGCTCAGGTGCCACCGGCAGGAGCTGGTAGCGCCAGCCGCCCAGCCCGACCTCGGCCAGCGCTGCGTTGTGCATCTGTGGAGAGCGGCTGTGGGCGACCGGCCACCCCAGGACGCCCAGGCGCGTGCGCGCGGGCACAGCCGCTCAGCAGTGGGACGGTGAGCGCCCGCCACGGCTGTTGCGAGCCACCTGATACTGCTGCACGTAGGCCAGGAATTGTGCGTAGGTGGAGGCGAATGCGTGCTCGCCGTTCCCGCACGGCTTGACCACGAAGTACAGGAAGCTGGTGCGGGCTGGATCAGCGGCGGCGGTGATCGAGGCGAGCCCCGGATTGTCGATCGGGGTCGGCGGCAGCCCTTTGTGGATCCGAGTGTTGTACGGGGATGGGGAGTTCAGCTGGCTGACCGTCAGCGGTCGCGTGTAGTTGCCGGTCGCGTAACGGGTGGTGGCGTCGATCTGGAGCGGCATGCCCGCCGCCAGCCGGTTGTAAATCACCGACGCGACCAGCGGCCGGTCGCCCGCGGTCTGGGCCTCGGCTTCGACCATCGAGGCGACGATCAGCACCTCATACGGAGTCAAGTGCTTGCTGCGTGCGTACCCGAGCCCTACCGTGGCGAATTCGCGGCGGAACGTGCTCAGCTGGTCGGCGACCAGCGCGGAGATGCTGATCGGCTCGACGAGTTGGTAGGTGGAAGGAAACAGGAACCCCTCCAGCGAGTTGACGCTTCGGGGCGCCCCATACGCCCGCGGGTTGAGCTGCGGTGAGTGACGAGTCGCCGCCAGGTAGCTCCCGGCGACCCCTTGCTCGCGCAGCAGCGCGTCGATCTGGTGTCGTGTTCGGCCCTCGGTGACGGTGAGCTCCGTGACCTTGGCGGCGGGCGGCGGAGTGGTCAGGATCCCGAGCACCGAGCCATAGCTCATGCCCAGATGAAGGTGGTACGTGCCGGGCCGGATCGCTCCCCGCTGGCCCGCCAGCGTGGCGCGCAGCTCGAAGAAGAAGCTCGACGAGATGACACCGTCTCGCTCGAGCAAGTCCCCGACCTTGCCGGAGCTGGTATGGGCCGGGATCGTGACCGTGATGTTGCCGTGGGAGGACCCGTGAAACGGCTGGAACAGCTCCACCAGGAACCAGATCACGGCCGCCGCAAGCAGGAGCGCCAGCAATCCCGCGACGCGTCCCGCCCGGGAGTGCCGCTGCTGGGGCCTTGGTGCCCGGGGCACCCTCGGCGGCCGTGGCTGCCGGGTGGGGGGGCGGGGACCGTTGCCGTCGAGCCGTGCTCTCGGCACGTCGGCTCCGCGCCGCGCCTCGCGCTGGCGCCGCGCCGCCTCGCGCTCCTCAGCGCTTCTCTCAGGCACGACCGGCCTCGGTCTCACGCCGTGCCAGCCAGCCGGCGAGCAGGTGCGCCGCGGCCCGCGAGTCCTCGCTGGCCAAGCCATCGTCGCGCTGCGCGAGCCGGGCCGTGAAGCGCTCGTCGTAGAGCTCGACCGGCACCGGAAGCGCCGACTGGAGGCGGATCGCGAAGTCGCGCGTCTCGCGCGTCTGCGCCGAGTCCTGGCCAGACAGCGACAGCGGCAACCCGACGACTACCCTGCCGACGTCGAGCTCGGCGACCAGCGCGCGAAGTCGTCCCAGCCCGCGGCGCGAGCCGGGGAGCGGCACGGCCTCCAGCGGACTGGCCAGCACCCCGGTCGGATCGCTGACCGCGCACCCGCACCGAGCCCGCCCGTAGTCGAGCGCAAGCACGCGCGCGCTCACGACCCCAATGCCGCCTCGATCGCTTCGCGGGCGGCGTCGATCGCGTCTGGGAGCTTGGCTGGATCCCGGCCGCCGGCGCGCGCCAGGGTGTCCCGACCGCCACCGCCGCCGCCTACGGCCCGAGCGGCCAGCTTGACGATCTCGCCGGCCCGCAGGCCCCGCTCCACCAGCGAGGGGGCCACGCTGGCGATCAGATCGACCCGCTCCGGTCCGGCGCTGCCGAGCACGATCGCCGCGTCCCCAAGCTTCGCCTTCAACCGATCCGCCAGCTCCAGCAGAGCCGTGGCGTCCCGGACCTGCACCGCCGCCACCAGTACCCGCGCGCCCGCCGTCTCGACAGCGCTCGACGCCAGCTGGTCGAGATCCACCGCCCCGTTCTCGGTGATCCCCCGGCGCGCCGCGCGTTCCAGCTCGCGGGCACGGTCGCGAAGCTCCTCGGCTGCCTCGGGCACGCGCTCCGGGGTGACGCGGAGCCTTGCCGCGGCCTGCGCGAGCGCCCGGTCGTGGTGGCGCATGATCGACACCGCGGCGGGTCCGGTCAACGCCTCGATGCGGCGCACGTTCGCCGCGCTGGAGGTCTCGCTGAGAAGCTTGAACACGCCGATCTCGGACGTGAATCGCACATGCGTGCCGCCGCACAGCTCGCGCGAAAACGAACCGTCGCCCACTTCAACCATCCTCACCACATCGCCGTACTTCTCGCCGAACAACGCCATCGCGCCGAGGCTTCGAGCCTCCTGGAGCGTGGTCGTGAGCGCGCGCACCGGATGGCTCTCGAGGATCCAGCGATTGACCTCGTCCTCCAACTCGCCGAGCTCTTCCGCGGTGAGCGCGTGCCCGTGGGTGAAGTCGAAGCGCAGCTTGTCGGGGCCGACGTATGAGCCCGCCTGATGCACGTGCTGCCCGAGCAGGCGTCGCAGCGCGGCATGCAGCAGGTGGGTGGCGGTGTGGTTGCACTCGGTCGCGTGGCGGGCCCCGCGGTCGACGCGGGCCCACACGCGCTCCCCCGAGCGCAGCTCGCCGCGCTCCGGGGCGACCGCGATCACCTGGTCATCCCCCAGCCGCACCACGTCCTGGACCCGAGCCAGGCAGTCGCCCTCCGCGCACTCCAGGTACCCCGAGTCGGCGATCTGGCCGCCGCCGGTGGGATAGAACGGGGATTCGACCAGCTTGACCAGCAAGTGCCCGTCCTCGCCGCTGACGGCACCGACCGTGGTGTCCCGCTCGGTGGTCTCATAGCCGACGAAATCGGTCGCGAACCCTGACGCATCCGCGAGCGCGAGCGCCCGGTCACGGAGCCGCTCACCGCCACGCCCGGTGGTGGCTGCCGCACGGGCGCGGGTGCGCTGCCCCTCCATCAGTGCCTCGAAGCCCTCCTCGTCGACGCCCAGGCCACGCGAGGAGACGATCTCCAAGGTCAGATCGATCGGAAAGCCGTAGGTGTCGTGGAGCTGGAACGCATCGGCCCCGGAGATCCCCTCCGCCCCCGACTCGCGGGCACGTTCGATCAACTCGTCGAGGCGCCGCAGTCCCTGCTCGAGCGTTCGTCCAAACCCCTCCTCCTCGGACTCGAGCCATTTCCGCACCGCATCGCGCTGCTGGTAGAGCTCGGGGTACTCGGCGCCCATCAGCTCCGTCACCCGCGCGGCGTACTGGGAAAGGAAGCCCGGCTCCAGCGCCAGCGAGCGGCCGTGCTGGATCGCCCTGCGCATGATCCGCCGCAGCACGTAACCGCGATCCTCGTTCGAGGGGACCACCCCGTCCGCGACCAGGAACGTCATCGCGCGGCTGTGGTCGGCCAGCACGCGCAGCGCCTTGTCGGTGTCGAAATCCTGTCCGTAGCGGCGTGCTGAGAGCTCCTCGCCGAGCGCTATCAGCGGCGCGAACTGATCGGTCTCGAACACCGACGGCTTGTCCTGGAGGATCGCCGCCAGGCGATTCAGGCCAAGCCCCGTATCGATGTTCTTCGCGGGCAACGGCGTGAGCACCCCTTCCGGGTTCTGATCGAACTGCATGAACACCAGGTTCCAGTACTCCAGGAACCGCTCGTTCTCCTCCCCGGGCAGGTCCTCCGGCTTGCCGAACTGCACGCCGCGATCGAGGTAAAGCTCAGAGCAGGGGCCACACGGCCCCGTCGGCCCCACCTGCCAGAAGTTCTCCGAGCGCGGGCACTCCACGATCCGCTCGCGCGGGACCCCCACCTCCAGCCAGGCTTCGATCGCCTCCTCGTCCGGGCCGAGGCCCAGCTCGTCGTCGCCGGCGAACACCGTGATCCAGATGTCCTGCGCGCGAAACGCGAACCCCTCGCGGGACAGCTCCCAGGCGTATCGCACCGCGTCGCGCTTGAAGTAGTCGCCGAACGAGAAGTTGCCCAGCATCTCGAAGAACGTCAAATGCCGGGTGGTGGTGCCCACGATGTCGATGTCCGGGGTGCGGACGGTCTTCTGACAGGTGGTGATGCGAGGGTGTGGGGGCTGCTCCCGGCCGAGGAAGTACTGCTTCAGCGGATGCATCCCAGCGATCGTCAAAAGCGCCGATGGATCAAGCTCCGCAGGGATCAGCGAAGCCGACGTGAGTCGCTTGTGGTCGCGCTCTTCGAAGAACTCGATATACGTCCGCCGGATGTCATCGGAGGTCATTGGGAGGGGAGTGTAGGCGCGAACCCAGGCGTTCTGGACGCTCTCGCCCCCAGGTCGCGTGGACCAGCAACCCTGGGGAATCAGGCGGCCCGTGCGTCCCGGGCGCGCCGCGCACCGGGGTGTTCTGGCGGTGTGCTGGGAACTAGCTGATAGTCAGCGGGTTCCCAGCACTCACAAAAGAGGTCGGGCTCGCGAGGCCGCCGCATCGCGAGCCTCGGCCGCAGCCGCAGCCGCAGCCGCACCCGTAGCCGCGGCCGAGCGCGCGATCGTGCCCCAGCCAACCACCAACTCGCCGTCCATCAGGCACGCCAGCTGGCCTGGGGCGGCGCCATCCACCGGGTCGGCGAGCTCGACCGCCAGGGAACCGTGGCAGCCCGGGCGTGGATCGCCCAGCAGCCGGGCGCGGAGCGCACGCGAGCGATAGCGCAGCTTGACGCGATCCACTCGCGCGCCGTCGCGGTGCAGGCGGGCCGCCCTGATCGACACGCGGGTGCGCTCCAGCGCCGCGCGCGGGCCCACGATCACCCGGTTGCGCCCGGCGTCCTTGGCGAGCACGTACAGGGGAGCGCCGTGACTGACCCCGAGCCCTCGGCGCTGGCCGACCGTGTAGCGGTGGTGGCCCAGATGGGTACCGACCACCGCCCCGCTGCGATCGACGATCTCTCCCGGACGGTCCCCGAGGCCGCCGTGGCGGGCGAGGAAGCGAGCCCGATCGGTGCCCGCGAGAAAGCACAAATCCTGAGAATCCGCCTTGGCGGCAACCGGCAGGCCGGCCCCGGCCGCGATCCGGCGCACCTGTGCCTTGTCCAGCTCGCCGAGCGGAAAGCGCATCCGCGCCAGCGAGGCGGGCGACAGCGCGGCGAGCATGTACGTCTGGTCTTTGGCGGGGTCGGCGGCGAGGCGCAGCAGCGGCCCCTGGTGGTCTTCGGCGACCCGCGCGTAGTGACCGGTGGCCAGGGCCGTGCAGCCCAGCTTGTCCGCGAGTGCAAGCATCGCGTCGAGCCGGACGTGGCCGTTGCAGCCGACGCACGGGTTGGGCGTCTCCCCTGCTCGGTATCCGGCGATGAACGGCTCGACCACGCCCCCGGCGAACTCCGCGCGCAGGTCGATCGTGAAGTGCGGCACGCCGATCTGGTGCGCCAGCGACCTGGCTTGGGCCACGGCCGAGGCCGAGCAGCAGCTGCGCTCGCCGTCGTTCTCCGGGTCTGACCACAGCTCGAGCGTGACCGCCACCGCGGGCCCCGCGCGGGAGCAGAGCAGCGCCGCCACGGAGCTGTCGACCCCGCCGCTCATCGCGACCAACGCCCCACCGGACCCCACTCGAAGCTTGGGGCCGCGCCGGACCGCCTGGCCCAGCGCCCGCGCCAGCGCGTCGGCGGCGAGCTCCGCGGCGTGCAGCTTGCCCGGGCTGAGTCCGCCCAGCTCGGCCTCGATCGCTCGCGCGCCGATCCGAGCCGCGTCGAGCACGGGGCGTCCGCGCACGAGCTCGACCGCGGCGCTGGCAGCGGCGCTGGCCGCGCCGCAGCCGCACGCGTCGAACCCGGCGTCGGCGATCACCCCTTCATGCAAGCTGACCGAGAAGCGGACCTGGTCGCAGCACGCGCCGCCATCGACCGTGGCCGTGAACGCTCCGGATGGGACCCTGCCGCGGCCCTGGGGCGATGCGAGGTGGTGCTCGAAGCCAGCCGGGTCCACGCGTCAGCTCCCGATGCGAGTCACCGCGCCAGCCGCAGTCCCAGCTCTCGCAGCTGGATTGGATCCACGGGGGCCGGCGCGCCGGTGAGTGGATCGGCGCCGCTGGTGGCCTTGGGGAACGCGATCACCTCGCGAATGTTCTCGCGGCCGGCGAGCAGCGCCACGATCCGGTCGATGCCCATCGCGATTCCTCCGTGTGGCGGCGCGCCATAGCGAAGCGCCTCGAGCAGGAACCCGAACCGGGCCTGCGCTTCCTGGGCGTCGATCCCGATCAGCTCGAAGATGCGCTGCTGCACCTCGCGGCGATGGTTGCGGATCGAACCGCCGCCGATCTCGTTGCCGTCCAGCACCAGATCGTAGGAGCGAGACAGCACGCCGGCGGGGTCGGCAAGGCCCTCGGCGGCGATCGGGGCGGTGAACGGATGGTGCTCCGCCTCCCAGCGCTGCTCCTCCTCGCGCCATAGAAACAGCGGAAACTCGACGATCCAGCGGATGTCGTGGGCGCCCGCGGGCACCAGCTCGAACCGCCTCGCCAGCTCCAAGCGCAACGCGCCGAGCGCCTGACCGGCGGTCGATGGTGCGTCCGCGACGATCAACAACAGCTCCCCGGGGCTCGCCCGCAGCCGCTCGTTGACAGCTGCCAGCTGCGGGGGCGAGAGGAACTTCGCGATCGGCGAGCGCCAGCCGGTCTCACCGTCCTGCACGAACGCCCACACGAGGCCCTTGGCGCCGTGTTGCTTTGCGAGCTCGGTCAGCGCGTCGAGCTCGGAGCGGGGGAGCTCGCGGGCACCGGCGTTGAGGCCGCGCACCACTCCCCCCCGATCCAGGACGTCCGCGAACACCTTGAAATCGCTCCCCCGCAGCGCTTCGCCGAGGTCGTGGAGCTCGAGCCCGAAGCGGGTGTCCGGCCTGTCTGAGCCGAATCGCCCCACGGCCTCGGCGAAGGTCATCCGGGGCCAAGGCGGCGGCGAGACGTCGAACCCGGTGCGCTCGAACACCCGCCCCATCACCGCCTCCATCGTCTCGATCACGTCGTCCTCCTGCACAAACGACATCTCCAGGTCGAGCTGGGTGAACTCCGGCAGCCGGTCCGCGCGCGAGTCCTCGTCGCGGAAGCAGCGGGCGATCTGGTAGTAGCGCTCGATCCCGCCCACCATCAGCAGCTGCTTGAACAGCTGTGGCGACTGGGGGAGCGCGTAGAACGAGCCGGGCTGAGTGCGGGCCGGGACCAGAAAGTCGCGGGCTCCCTCGGGCGTCGAGCGGGTCAGGAACGGCGTCTCGACTTCGAGGAAGTCGCGCGCGTCCAGCACTTCGCGGATCGTCGCGACGATCTTGTGACGAAGCGCCAGCGCCTCCTGCATCGGCTCCCGACGCAGATCGAGCGCCCGGTACCGGAGCCGGAGGTGCTCGTCGACCTCGGTCTCCTCGTCGAGCGGAAACGGGGGCGTATCGGCGTCGGCGAGAATCTCCAGCTCCGCGACCGAGAGCTCGACTTCTCCGGTGGGGAGATTGGGGTTGACGTTCGCGGGATCGCGTCTGACCACCCCGCCCGTCGCCGAGATCACATCCTCGGAGCGCAGCGCGTGGGCCGCCCGGTGGGCCTCGGGCGCCCCCTCGGGGTTGAACACCAATTGCAGGATCCCGGAGCGGTCGCGCAGGTCGATGAAGATCAGCCCGCCGTGGTCGCGGCGGCGGTGAACCCACCCCGCGACCCGCGTCTGCGTGCCCGTCCGCTCGGCGCCGAGCTCGCCGCACCATGCATCGCGGTACTCGTTCGGACGCGGCTCGAGCTTCATGCCAGCCTGCTTCCGCGCAGGATCGTCGGGATCACCGCCGCCAGCTCCAACTCCTGCTGCTCGCCTGACTCCATGTTTCGCAGCGCCACCTGGTCGGCCACGATCGCCACGTAACGAGCGCCGAGCCGGTCGGCGTGCCGCAGCTGTCCCCTCAGCGAGCGGCCGGCCAGCTCGAGCTGCGCGCTGAGTCCCGCGCGCCGCGCGTCCAGCGCCAGCTCGAACGCCTCCCGGGCCCCGTCCCGGCTGCCCAACGCCACGAACAGGTCGACGAGCTCGGGCGCCACCGGGAGCTCACCGGCCGCGATCAGCATTCGCTCGATCCCCGCCGCCCACCCCGACGCGGGCGTGGGGTCCCCTCCCAGCAGCTCGAGCAGCCCGTCGTAACGGCCACCGCCGCCGACGCCGGACTGCGCGCCGAGCGCATCGGAGGTGAACTCGAACACGGTCCGCGTGTAGTAGTCGAGTCCACGTACCAGCCTGGGGTCGAGCTCGTACTTGACTCCCGCGCCGTCGAGCAGCTCCCGGACCGCGACGAAGTGCTGCGCGTCCTCTGGCGCAAGGCGCCCGAGCAGCGTCGGCGCTCCCTCCATCGTCCGCCGGGTGGTTGCGTCGGTGGCGTCGAAAGCGCGCATCGGGTTCAGCTCGATGCGTGCCGCCACCTCCGGCGAGAGCTGGTCACGGTGCGCGCGCAGGTACGCGGTCAGCTCCTCGCGGTACTCGAGCCGGGTCCTGGGGGTGCCGAGGCTGGAGAGCCGCAACCGCGTCTCCCTCACCCCCAGCGTGGCCAGCAGCTCGCTCAGGAGCACGATCAGCTCGGCGTCGGTCTCGGCTGACGGGGAGCCGATCGCCTCGGCTCCGACTTGCCAGAACTGCCTGTAGCGGCCGCGCTGGGGTGCTTCGGCGCGGAAGAACGGCGACAGGTACCACAGCTTCACCGGCTGGGGCAGCTTGTGCATCCCGTGCTCGAGATATGCGCGACACACGGGCGCGGTCCCCTCCGGGCGCAGC
>JAFAZB010000448.1 GCA_019240015.1 Solirubrobacterales bacterium | reverse complement strand
CTCCAGGCGCGGAAGGCCAGATGACCGAGGCCCGGCAGCTCGGACTCGGTCAGCTTCAGGCTGTAGCGCTGGTAGTCGCCCCAGCCGCGCAGGAACACCGAGCGCTCCTCGCGCGCCTCCACCTCCATCCCGAACAGCTCGACGAAGAACCGCAGACTCTCCTGCGGCGATGGCGTGAGAAGCTCCGCGTGACCGATGTGTGCGAGGTCGTGGATCGGCTCGAGCGATCCGTCGCGCGGCGATCCCGGCGCCGCGCTCATCGCGCGGCCTGGAGTCGCTCGCGCAGGCCGTCGAGCTCGAACGACAGCTCACCTGCCTTCAGCTTGGTCCGCTTGCGACGCTCTCGCTCGGCCCTGTCGAGGCTCGCGCCCAGCACCTCCTCGACGCGCTCCTGCTCGACGACCGCCACTCCATCCGCATCGAGCACTACCACGTCCCCCTGACGGATGGTCGCACCGCCGACCACCACCGCCTCGCCGATCGTTCCGGCGAGCTCCTTGTTCGCCCCGCGGACCCGGACCCAGCGCGCCCAGATCGGCAGGCCGAGCCCGGCCAGCTCCTCCACGTCCCGAACCGAGGCGTCGATCAGCATCGCCGCCGCGCCCTGCGCCTTGGCCTGGGTCGCGAGCAGCTCCCCCACCAGCGCGACTGGTCGAGGTTCGGGCATCGTCAGCACGATCACCTCGCCCGGCTGCACCTCGGCCATCACCGCGTGGGCCATCAGGTTGTCGTCCTGGCCGCAGCGCACCGTTCGCGCCGGGCCGGCCGCGCGCGAGCCGGGCACGACCTGCACGAGGTCGAGGTCCACGTAGCCGCGCCGTCCACCGGCCTCGTAGACGGTCGCCGACCCCAGCTCGCTGAGCTGCCGGTGCGCAGAGCTCACAGCGAGCTCATTACCTGGGGGGTGACCCGCTGAAACGCCTCGGCCTGGCGGATCTCGGCGTTCCCCGACGAACGACGAGCGTGGTTGCCGCGATGGTCGGCCCGCTCGCCGTAGTAGCTCTGGAGATAACTCTGCGCCTTCATCTCAGCCATCGCGGCCCGCTTGCGGTCGATCACCGGTGTGATGTCGACGAACGTCGTCGGGGTGAAGTTGCAAAGCTCGGGCTGGTGGGGCTCGAACAGGAACAGCGCGGGCGGCTTCACGGTCTGGAATGCGCTCGCGACCCCCGCTCCCGCGGCCAGCCCGCGGGCCCGCATCACCGCGTGGAACGCGACTGGGTGGTCGGGGTTGAAGGGGTCGGTGTCGGTGTGGGTGATCAGCACGTCGGGAGCGAACTCGCGGATCCGGTCGGAGATCGCGCCTAGGGCGTCGCGGTCGATCTCGAGCGGGTAATCGCCCAAGTCCAGGCAGGCGAAGTCCGCTCCCAGCGCCGCCGCAGCCCGTTCCGCCTCCCCGTGACGGATCTCCTTGACCCGCTCGATCGTCTGGCCTTCCTCCTTCCACAGCTCGCCGCTCTCGCCGCGCTCGCCGTAGGAGAGCGACAGCACGGTCGCGACCCCCCCACGACCGGCGGTCAGCGCGAGCACCCCTCCCGCGCGCCACACGAAGTCGGCGGCGTGGGCGCCGATCACCATCAGCCGGCGCTCGCTGTTGGAGCTCACAGCGGGGGTGCTCCCGCCACCCGGCGCGTGTTCACGACCGCCATCGTGTGTACCTCCTGCTCGTCGAAGCCCGCCGCGAGCAGGCGGTCCACCATCAGCGCCAGCCCATCCTCGACGGGGGGGTTGAAGATCTGCCCCAGATCGGTGGACAGAACCGAGTGCTGGGCGCCGGCGAGACGGATGTTCTCGAGCCAGCGCTCCCACTGCACCTTGCCCGTGTGGGGGGTGGTGAAGCAGCGCTCGAGCAGCGCGCCCCGCTCGGCGAGGGCGCGCTGGTCCGCTGGAGTGAGCGACTGCGAGGGAAACTCGGGGTGGGTGATCACGATCTCGCTGACTCCCTCCTCGAGCGCCGCCTGCACCACCGCGAAGATCTCATCGCGGCTCAGATGGCCGGTCGCCAGCAGCATCCCGTGGCGGGCGATCATCGCCAGCACGGTGCGCACCTCGGCGAGCACCGCCCCTTGTTCGTCCACCACCGGGACCGGCTCGATCTCGATCCCCTGATCGCGCAGCTCCAGCTGGAGCTTGACCCACGCGGCCGGCTTGGCGCCCGCTGGAAGCTCCCGCTCGTGGGATTCGTTGACCGAATCGACGGTCGGCAGCCACACCGTACGGGCGCCCTCCCGTGCGGCGATCTCCAGCGCCAGCGGGTTGATCCCGCCGACCGCGCGGTTGAGCGAGATCGCCCCGAGCGTCTGCACCCCGGGGACGGCCGCGCTCACGACCCTCGCGCGCTCCGCGGTCGAGGTGTAGTGCGACTTCAGCACCATGCCCGCGATTCCCAGCTCCTCGAAGCGACGGGCGAGCGTGAGGTCGTCGACTTTGCGCTGCACGACGTCCGGGTCGATGTGCACGTGCGTGTCGAATGCTCCCCTGAGCAGCTCGCGGGCTCGGGCCGATGGCCGCTGGTCAGCCAAGGCCATCCTCCTGGAGAGCCCGCGCGACGTTGGCGAGGTGGACACGCATCGCTTCCTGCGCCGCCTCGCCATCGCCGGCCGCGACCGCGTCGACGATCGCGCGGTGCTCGGCAAACGAGCTCTCAGCGCGCCCGGGGACGAGGATCGTGCGGTACTGGAAGCGCACCATCTGCGACTTGAGCGTCGAGATCAGCCGTGCCGCGGTGTGGTGCTCGGCGATCAGCATCAGCCGGCGATGCAGGACCGCGTTCTCATCCGAAGCGCCGATCAGGTCGCCACGGTCGAGCAGGCGGCGCATCTCGGCGAGGATCGCGCGGAGCGCCGCACGATCGCCGGCAGTCGCACGGCGCGCGGCGTGCATCGCGACCAGACCCTCGAGCACGGCCCGCGCCTCCAAGATCTCGAGCGCCTCGCGCTTGCCGACGAGCCTCACCCGGGCGCCGCGGTTGCGCTCGTGCTCCACCAACCCCTCCTGCTCGAGGCGCGCCAGCGCGGTCCGCACCGCTGAGCGCCCCGCGCCGAGCATCCGCGTCAGCTCGACCTCGACCAGTCGCTCGTTCGGCTGAAAGCGCCCCGTCACGATCGCCTCGCGCAGCTCGTCCTCAAGCCGCATCGGGTACCTCCGCGTTCGCGTCCAGCGCCATCAGCCATTGCTCGGCGGCCGCGCACACGCGGGGCTGCACCCCGAGCTCGCCCAGCATCTGCGCCGCGGCCTGCATCTCGTGCACCCGCCTGCTCGCGTGCTGGCGGCTCCCGGTGAGCAGCCGATCGAGCATCGCCGCGTCCGCCTGCGCGAGCGTCTGGGCGAGCTCGTCGTGCAGCCACTGCTCGCATCCGGCCGCCCGAGCCGCGGTCACGCTCTCGAGCGCCGCGGCCGCGAGTCCCTTCATGAATACGCTGCGCAACAGCTTGCGCGCGGCGGCGGCACCGGCCTGCCCGTCGAGCACTTCGACCGGCATCCCCAGCGCGCCGAAGCGCCGCGCGAACTCCTGCGCCCCGGAGCCCGACGCGAGGCATGGCGTCCGCAGCCCGCGGCCGGGTACGGGGGCCATCAGAGCGACGTCCGCAAACGACCCGCCGGCGCCCTCGATCACGGCCGCGAGCTCGGCCTTCAGCCGCGGCGCGGCCGTGTTGAGGTCGGCGTACAGCTGGCCAGGCGCGAGCGCGGACGCGAGCTCCCGCGCCAGGACCGGCGCAGCCTGGCCCGAGTTGACGCTGAGGATCGCCTCGGCCCCGGCGACCGCCTCTTGCGCGTTGGCCGCAAGGGTCACTTGGGGGGAGGGTGGGCGAACGACTGCCGGGTCCCACCCGCTGACCGACGCCCCGGCGGCCACGAGGTCGGCGGCGATCGCGCGCCCCGCTTCGCCCAGGCCGAGAACCGCGACCCGCATCACGACCCCGGAGGCATCAGTTTGACGGCGGCCGGGAGGGCTGGCGGAGCGGGGCGAGGCTGTCGCGGGCGAGGCTCGCAGTCCGGACCGGACCGGCCACGGGTGGTCGGCTTGGACCGGCCACGGGTGCCAGGGCTGGACCGGCCACGGGTGGTCGGACCGGATCGGCCACGGGTGCCAGGGCTGGACCGGCCACGGGTAGTCGGACCGGACCGGCCACGTGCGCCAGGGCTGGACCGGCCACGGGTGGTCGGGCTGGACCGGCCACGGGTGCCAATCATCAAAATCCGCACACTGGTGGGGCGGCCCGGGAGGGTGTGCGCGCTGGACACGAGCTGAGCGTGATGATCACGCGCACCGTCCAAAACCACCCTTCCGTGTGGGAGATCTTGTCGATTCGCCGCCACGCATCTGTGACATTCGTTCGCATGCCGAACGTTCGTTCGCATGCCGAACGGGGGCGCGCTCGTTGGCGTGCCCGCGGGCCTCCTCGCCGAGCGGCCGGGCCCCCCTCGCCAATCGTCCGCAAGCGCCAGCAGATGCGCGCGCCGCGCCCGCCCCGATTGTCGACAATTTTGTTGGCGATCTGCGAATGATACGCGTGGCGGGGTCGCGCATGGGTCGCGCGGCGTCGCGGGCCTCGGCGCGCGCCACCGCGGGCCCCGGCGCGCGCCACCGTGCGCGCCGCCCGCGCCCCCCGCGCTCCCTAGACCCCTACCACCACCTCCGCCAGCAGCGGCTCGTCTCGCTCGCGCAGGCCCGGGAGCTCGGCGTCGAGCAGCCGGATCAGCTCGTCGTGGGTCTGCACTCGCACCGAGGGGCAGCCGAGGCAGCGGGCGAGGCCGGCGATGTCCACCGACTCGAAGCTCGGCCACGCACCGGGACCGCCGTGGTCGGTGGCGAGCTTGTCCATGATCGCGTAGCGCCCGTTGGCCATCACCACCAGCAACACGCCCACCCGGTAGTGGGCCGCGCTCCACAGGGACTGGATCGCGTACAGCGAGGCGCCGTCGCCAAGCACGGCGACCACCGGCCGGTCGGGCATTCCCATCCGCAGCCCGATCGCGCCGGTGATGCCGAAGCCGAGGCCACCGTTGGCCGCGCTGAAGAACCCCCGCGGCGAGCGGATCGGGACCCGTTGGTAGAGCTCGGGCTGGGTGGAAGGGCTCTCCTCGACCAGCACCGCGTCGGCGGGCAGGCGCTCTGCGAGCGCGGACAACACGTGGCCAGGGCGCAGCGGCTCGCCGGGGCCCGGCACCGGGGGCGGCGGCGGGCGGCGCATCGGCTCGGGCGGGGGGGACTCGCGCTCGGCGACCCGCGACGCGAGTGCCTCGCAGGCGGCATCTACGGGCGCGAGCAGCGCCACCTCGCAGGGGCTGCGGTGCGCCTCCTCGATCGCATCCGTGATCACCGCCACTCGGGTGCCCGGCCGCACCGGCGGACCCCCCTCCTCGAACAGGTACAGGCGGAACGCGCTGGTGCCGATCGCGAGCACCAGATCGTGCGGCGCCAGCGTCTCGCGCATCAGCCGCCGGCGCCAGGGCAGCGGGCCGGCGAACAGCGGGTGATCCTGCGGAAAGCCCGCGCGGCGGCTGAAGGGCTCCTGCCATACCGGACAGCACAAGCGCTCCGCGAGCGAGACGACCGCCTTCCAACCCTGGGGGCTGTCCGCGCCGGCGCCGACCACGAACGCGGGCGACTCGGCGTCGCCTAGCAGCGCGGCGATCTCGGCCACGTCCTGCTCGGCGACCGAGCGCGAGCGCAGCATCAGCTCCGGCGAGCCGGCGGCGGTCTCCTCGGCCGGCGCCAGCCAGTCGTCCATCGGCACCACGACCAGCGCCGGGCCCCTGGCGGCCTGGGCCTCGTGGTAGGCGCGCGCGATCGTACCCGGGACGTCTTGCGCCCTGATCGGCTGGTTGCTCCACACGGGGTATTCGCCGGCGAGACGATCCAGGGCCCTGCCGGTCAGGAAAGGCTCGGAGGCCACCTGCCTGCGGTCCTGCTGACCGACCACGACTACCAGCGGGGCCCGGCAGTCGCGCGCGTTCGCGAGTGCGTTGACCGCATTGCCGAGGCCGGGGGCGGTGTGGAGGTTGACGAACGATGGCTCGCCCCGGGCGAGCGCATAGCCGGTCGCGATGCCGACCACTGAGCCCTCGTGCAAGCCGAGCACGAACCTCAGGTCGGCCGGCAGGTCGGTGAGGAACGGGATCTCGGTCGAGCCGGGGTTGCCGAAGATCGTGGTCATCCCGAGCCGGCGCATGACCTCGAAGGTCGCGTCGCGCACGGTGCCCGGGGCGGTCTGCTGGCCGACGCCATTGCCCGCCGCGCCCACCGACGCCGCCGTCCGCTGGCCCCCGTCACTCACGAGTGATTCTGCTCCACGGGAAATCGGCCGCAAGGTAGCACGCGGGGTGCGAGCGCCGCCCGACCTGCACGGAAACACAACCAGTCTTTCCCCCGAGCACTTGCGGCACGCCGGGAGGCTGACATACAGTCGGCTGGTTGGGCGAGTACCGCAATCTCGACGAGCGCCGAGCGAGCCTGCTGGCGTCGCTGTGCGAGACGATCGTGCCGGGCTCCGCGCGGGTGCAGCCGGTGCTCTACATCGACGGGCTCATGTCCCAGATGGCAGCCGGCGAGCGCGACGCGGCCCTCGGCTGCATCGACGCGCTGGCCGACGTGGCCGACGGCGGCCCCGAGGCACTGCGTCCGCGGGCTATGACGCCCGAGTTTCTGCAGCTCCGGGCCCTGGCGGTGGAGGCGTTCTACAGCGACTTCGTGGCCCCCGGGGCCGCCGGGCCCGGCGCCTATCAGGAGATCGACTTCAACTCCCCGCTGGCCCAGCGGATCGAGAAGGACTGGTCCTACCTGGGGGTGGGGGCGTGAACGAGCACTTCGAGGTGGTGGTGGTCGGCTCCGGAGCGGGAGGCGGCGTGGTGGCCGGAGAGCTCGCGCAGCGCGGGCGCTCGGTGCTGCTGTTGGAGGCCGGCCCGCACCTGACGGCGGCCAACTTCGTACGCTGGGAGAGCAAGGCCAGCCACGATCTCTGGTGGCCGCTGCGGTTCGCGTTTCCCGTCGGCGATCCCGGGCTCGGGCCGGTGGCGCTGATCGGCGGCCGTTGCGTGGGTGGGAGCACGACGATCAACACGAAGGTCGCGCTGCGCGCCAGCCAGCGGGAGCTCGACAAGTGGCATGCGGCGAGCGGGCTCACCGGCGAGCGGGGCGAGCCCTTCAACACCGCCGACCTGGAGCCGCACTACGACCGCGTCGAGCGCTACCTGGGCGTGCGAGAGCGCACCGACTGGGACTGGCGCGAGTGCGTGCGCACGGCGCGGCGCGGGTTCGAGGCGGTCGGCGCCAGCCTGGAGCCGGTCCGCGCGTACACCGACGAGAACTGCATGCAGTGTGGCTCGTGTCTGCAGGGCTGCCCGACCAACGCGGGCAAATCGACGCTCAACACATACATCCACCGCACCTGGATGAGCGGCACGCTGACGCTTCGCCCCAACTCGCTGGTGGACCGGGTGGTGATCGACGATGGCGCCGACGGCCCGCGGGCCAACGGCGTCGCGTACCGCGACGCGGATGGGGCGAGCCGCGTCGTCGAGGCGGACGTGGTCGTGGTCGCCGGCGGCTCGCTCAACACGCCGCAGCTGTTGCTCCGCTCAGGGGTTCCCAATCAGATGATCGGGCGGACCCTCGGCCTGCACCACGCGCAGTTCGTGTTCGCGCTGTTCGACGAGCCGCAGGACTGCCACATGGTGGCGCCGATCACGAGCCACTGCATGGACTTCGCGGC
>JAFAZB010000420.1 GCA_019240015.1 Solirubrobacterales bacterium | reverse complement strand
GAAGAGCACCTGTGGGGGCTGACCGCGATCGGCGACTCGCCAGCCGAGGTGACGAGCGTGCATCGGCGCTATGTCGAGGCCGGATGCGACGTGATCTGCACCAATACGTGGGGGCTGCCAAGCGCGCTGCGGGACGGCGGCGCCAAGCTGCTCGAGGGCGCCGAGCCGGTCCACTGGATGGACGTCGCGCGCGCGGCGGTGCGGCTGGCGCGCGAGGCGGCGGACGCAGCCGGGCGGGCGGACGAGGTCGCGGTCGCGTTCAGCATCAACGGCGATGTCGACACTCCCGACGGGCGCGAGACGATCCGGCTGCTCGCGCGGGCCTTCGAGACGGATCCGCCCGACCTGATCCTGATGGAGACGCTGTCGCTGGTCCGCGGCTCGACGTACGCCACCGTGGAGAGCCTGCTCCAGACCGGCCTGCCGGTCTGGCTCAGCTTCCGTCGTTGCCGGCATGGAGTCTGCGGCGTGTACGGCGAGCATTGGGGTGGACCCGAGGGCGATGCGTTCGGCCGCGCCGCGCGCCGCTTCGAGGAGATGGGGATCGGCGCGCTCGCGATCAACTGCGTACCGCCCGACCACGTCATCGGGATGCTGTCGTGGCTGCGCGACTTCACCGACCTGCCGCTCGGCGTGTACCCGAACCTCGGCTACCTGTCCGCCGCCGGGTGGCGCCACGAGCACGCGATCGGCGGGTCCGAGTACGCGCAGCTGGCGCTGGCGTGGCGGGAGGAGGGCGCCCAGATCGTCGGCGGCTGCTGCGGCGTCGGCCCCGAGCATCTGGCCGCCGCGGGACGGGCGCTGAAGGCAACCAAGCCCGGCCAGGAGCGCCCCGCGGCGCCGGTCGACGACAGCCCCGAGGTGGCTGGCGCAAATGGGCGGGCTGCTCCCGCCGGCTCGGTGCCGCCCCGCTGGACCGACGCCGCCGGACGCGAGATGTTCCCGCTGGACTTTCCGCAGCTCGTGGTCGACCGGGGCGTGTTCGTCCCGTCCCAGTCGAGCTTTTTGGCCTGGAGATACCTGTACCGGGAAGGAATCGGAGCCCACCAGCGATGCCTGGACATCGGCTCCGGGACCGGCCTGTTGGCCGTGCAGCTGGCGCGCAACGGCGCCGCTCACGTGCACGCGATCGACATCGAGCAACCGGCCGTCACCAACACACTCACGAACGCGTTCCGCAACGGAGTCGCCGACCGGGTCAGCGCTGCGAGGCAGGACCTGTATCCCTGGGTCCCGGAGGAGCGCTACGACGTGATCGTCTCGAGCCTCTACCAGGTCCCGGTCGATCCGTTCGAGCAGGTGACCACGCACCGCCCGCTCGACTACTGGGGGCGAAACCTGCTCGACCATCTGATCCGCCTGCTCCCCGAGGCGCTCGCGGAGGACGGCGCCGCGTACATCCTGCAGCTCTCGATCGTCGGCGAGCGCCGGACCGCGCAGCTGCTCGAACGGCTCGGTTACCAGTCGCGGGTGGTGGACTTCGGGTTCGTCGAGCTAGGCCAGATGTTCGCCGAGCGCGGCGAACAGATCGAGCGGGTGGAGGGGCTATCCGACGCCTACCACCTGCCGATGGGAGCGACCGAGGTGATGGTCGCCTACCTGCTCGAGGTCACGCGCCAGGGCAGGTGGCGGTGAGCGCGACCGGCGCAAACGAGCCCGGCGGCGCCGCGGTATCCACGCTGAGGCTGCTGATCTCCTGCCCCGACCGTCCGGGGATCATCGCCTCGGTGTCCCGGTTTCTGTTCGAGGCGGGAGCCAACATCGTTCGCTCCGACCAGTACTCGACCGACCCCGAAGGCGGAACCTTCTTCCTGCGGATGGAGTTCACGCTGCCGCCGGAGGCGGGCGAGGGGTTCACCGAGCGGTTCGGGCTCGCCGTGGCTGAGCCGTTCGACATGCGCTGGCGCCTTTGGAACTCCGCCGCGCGCAAGCGGGTGTCGGTGCTGGTGTCCCGCTACGACCACTGCCTGCTGGAGCTGCTGTGGCGCTGGCGGCGGCGCCAGCTCGACGCCGAGATCGTGCTGGTGGCCTCCAACCACCCCGATCTGCGCGAGGACGTGGAGGGGTTCGACCTGCCTTATCACCACATCCCGGTGACGCCCGAGACCAAGCCCCAGGCCGAAGCAGAGCTGCTGTCGCTGCTCGGCGGGCAGTGCGACCTGGTGGTGCTGGCGCGTTACATGCAGATCCTGTCCGGCGACTTCCTGTCCCGCTTGGGCCTCCCGATCATCAACATCCACCACTCGTTCCTGCCCGCGTTTGCCGGCGCCGAGCCGTACGCGCAGGCCAAGCAGCGCGGCGTGAAGCTGATCGGGGCAACCGCGCACTACGTGACCGAGGAGCTCGACGCCGGCCCGATCATCGAGCAGGACGTGATCAGGGTCTCTCACCGCGACGACGTCTCGACCCTGGCACGCCTCGGCGCCGACATCGAGCGGACCGTGCTCTCTCGCGCCGTGCAGTCGCACTGCGAGGACCGCGTGCTGCGCCATCGCAACACCACGGTGGTGTTCTGAGCCGGGCCATCGAGGGTAGCTCGACCGTTGCGAGTCGAGTGGAGAGCGGAGCGAAGATGAACGGAGATCCCCGTCCGGTTCCGGACACGTTCAAGCTGGCCGATTGGCCGCACAACTGCTGGTACGCCGCGGCCTATGATGTGGAGTGCAGGCGAGCGCTGCTGCCGCGCCGGATCGCCGGGCACAACGTGGTCCTCTACCGGCGTGGCGACGGGCGCCCGGTCGCGCTCGAGAACGCCTGCTGGCACCGGCTGATGCCGCTCTCCGAGGGCCAGCTCGAGGACGACGACGTCGCCTGCGGCTATCACGGACTGGTCTTCAACGCGGAGGGACGGTGCGTGTTCATGCCCTCGCAGCAGACGATCAACCCGTCCGCTCGAGTGCGCAGCTACCCGGTGCTGGAGCGTCACCGGTTCGTGTGGGTGTGGCCAGGCGATCCCGCGCTGGCCGACCCGGAGTTGGTGCCCGACCTGCACTGGAACGACGATCCGGCGTGGGCCGGCGATGGCGGCCTGATCCACCTGGACTGCGGCTACAAGCTGATCGTGGACAACCTGATGGATCTGACCCATGAAACGTTCGTGCACGGGGCGAGCATCGGACAGCGGTCGATCGCCGAGGTCCCGTTTGAGGTCACCCACGGGCCGAGCTCCGCGACAGTCACCCGCTGGATGGTCGACGTCGACCCACCTCCATTCTGGAAGATGCAGCTCGAGTGGAAGCGAGGCGAGCCGGCGGGAAGGGTGGATCGCTGGCAGATCATCCACTTCCAGGCCCCCAGCACGGTGGCGATCGACGTGGGCGTGGCCCCAACCGGGACCGGCGCGCCGGAGGGCGATCGCTCCGAGGGCGTGAATGGTTACGTGCTGAACACGATGACGCCCGAGACGCCGCGCTCGTGTCACTACTTCTGGGCCTTCGCGCGGAACTACAGCCTGACCGATCAACGCATCACGACGCTGATCCGCGACGGCGTGGCGGGCGTGTTCGCCGAGGACGAAACGGTCCTAGCCGCCCAGCAGGAGGCGATCGACGACCACCCCGAGAAGGAGTTCTACAACCTCAACATCGACGGCGGCGCGATGTGGGCCCGGAGGCTGATCGACAAGTTGATGGCCGAGGAGGATCACGACGAGCGCTACCGCCGCTCGGCGCAGGAGGCCGAGCGGCACGCGGGCGCCATCACGCAGGTGGAGGCCACCGAAGCCGACGCGCAACGTCTCGGCGTCGGCTGAGCCGCGGAGCGGGAAGCGACTCGATGTCGCCCGGAGGCCACTTCGCGCCGGCACGCGTCCGGGCCGTGCACGACGTCGCTAGCGACGTGCGGATGATCGAGCTCGAGCCGAGCTCGGGAGCCCGCGCCTATCCCACCGGTAGCCACATCGACATCGCCGTCGAGGTGGAGGGTCTGCCGGACGTTCGCTCCTACTCGCTCGTCGGCGAGCGCCCGCTCGACGGGGCGTACCGGATCGCGGTCAAGGATGTGGCTGACAGCCGCGGCGGGTCGAGGTTCGTGCGCGCGCTGGAGGCCGAGAGCGACGTCGAGGTGTCCGACCCCAAGAGCCATTTCGAGCTGCACTACGGACGCCCCGAGTACTTGCTGGTCGCAGGTGGAATCGGGATCACGCCGCTGGTCGGGATGTCCCACGCGCTCGCGCGCCACGGCCGACCCTTCCGCCTGCTGTGGGCGGCCCGGAGCCGGGCGCAGATGCCGTTCCTCGACGAGCTCTCGGAGCTGCTGGGGGACCGGCTGGAGCTGTACGTCTCCGAGGAGGGCAACCGCCTGGAGCTCGGGCAGCAGATCGACCAGCTGCACCCCGACGGCGAGCTATACCTGTGCGGGCCGCTGCGGATGCGCGATGCCGCGCAGCGAGCTTGGCGGGAGCGGGAGCGCGCGCGCGAGCAGTTGCGCTTCGAGACGTTCGCCTCCGGCGGCCGGTTCCCGCCAGAGGAGTTCGTGGTCCGGGTGCGCGATCGGGATGACCAGGAGATCGTCGTGCCCAGGAACCGCACGATGCTCGACGCCCTGGGGGACCACGGGGTGGAGCTGATGTGGGACTGCCGCCGCGGCGAATGCGGCCTCTGTCAGGTGGCGGTGCTCGAGGCGGAGGGCGAGCTCGACCACCGGGACGTGTTCCTGAGCGAAGAGCAGCAGGCGCAGGGCGCGAGCCTGCTGACCTGCGTGTCGCGGGCGGTCCGGGGGGCGGTCACGATCGACTCCGGATTCAGGCCCGCGTGGACGCGCTGAGCACAGGCGGCCCATTGGTCCAGATTGCCCCGGCGCGCTCAACCCGCACGGCCGTGGGCCGATCCATGCAAAGTCATGTCACTGAACGGCAAGCGCGACGGCGACCCTCGGGCCGCGTCGACGCTCGAGCGCACCGGACTGCTGGGGGCCGCGTCCGAGCCCGAGCTGGATCGCTGGACCGACGCGGTGCGGCGTGATACCGGCGCGGCGGCGGCGGCGATCCTGCTGCTCGATGGAGGCAGGGTGGTGGCGAAGAGCCTGTGCACGGTCGCGGGCCACGCTTCGGAGCTGACCGAGGTGCCGGCGTCGCTGTCGCGTGCCGAGTACCTGATCGGGGCCGCCGGATCCAAGCCGCGATCCGAGCACGAGGGCGCCTACCTGGAGCACGCGGTCTCGATCGACGGGCAGACGGTTGGGGTGATCTGCGTCGCCGATCCGGCACCCCGACCCTGGGGCGAGGACGACCGTCGCGCGCTCGGTACCGCCGCCGACGCCGTCAGCACCGAAATCCGGCTGCGGCTGGCCTCCGAGCAAGCGGATCGCGTCCAAGAGCTGCTTCGCTCGCACAACGAGGTGCACGAGCTGATCGCCCAGGGCGCCCCGCTCAAGGACGTGCTGATGGAGCTGATCGCAGGGATCGAGCGTCACGACCCGTCCGTCGCCGCTTGCGTGGTGCTGCTCGATCAGGAGTCCAGCACGCTTCACCCCGGCGCCGGGCCGTCGCTGCCGCCCGACTACCTGGCGGCGATCGACGGCGTGGTGATCGGGCCCAACGTCGGCACCTGCGGCTCGGCGGCGTGGTCCGGCCGGCTGACGATCACCGACGACATGGCCACCGATCCCAAGTGGGCGCCGATTCGCGATTGGGTCGTGCAGATCGGCCTGCGGCACTGCTGGTCGATGCCGATCAAGTCCTCGGAAGGGGATGTGCTGGGGACCCTGGCCTTGTACGGACCAGAGCCGCGCGAGCCGCTCCCCGAGCACCTCACGCTGATGGCCGACGGAGCTCGTATGGCCGGGATCGCGATCGAGCGCCATCGCACGCTCGAGCGCCTGATCCACGACGCTCGCCACGATGGCCTGACCGGACTCCCGAACCGGACCGCGATCTTCGAGCAGCTCGACGACGCTCTGCTGCGCACCCATTCCAAGCAGCAGGTCGCGGTGCTGTTCATCGACCTCGATGGGCTGAAGTCGCTCAACGACACCTTGGGCCACGATCGCGCCGACGAGATGCTGCGCGAGATCAGCGAGCGGCTGTCCTCTGCGGTGCGAGCCGACGACTTCGTGGGTCGCTTCGGCGGCGACGAGTTCGTGGTGATCGCGGAAGGCGTCAAGGATGACGAGGAGGCAGCCGAGCTCGGGTTCCGTCTGTTGGACTCGATCTCCGAGCCGCTGCCGGGGGTGAAGTCGACCACCGTCACCGCGAGCATCGGGATCTCGTTGATGACCGGCACCGGGATCGACGCCCGAGAGGCGATTCGTCAGGCTGACAGCGCGATGTACACAGCCAAGCGCTCCGGCCGGGACCGCTGTGTGTTCTTCGAGGGCTCCCAGCGGATCCGCACCGGTCGGCGGCTGGCGCTCGCGCGCGAGCTGCGCGGTGCCGAAATGCGGGGCGAGATGCGACTCGAGTTCCAGCCGGTGACCGATCTCGCGGCCTCCGAGACCGTCGCCGTGGAGGCGCTGCTGCGCTGGAGCAGCCCCAGCCTCGGGGAGGTCTCTCCGGTCGAGTTCATCCCCGTGGCCGAGGATACGGGAGCGATCATCCCGATCGGTGCCTGGGTGCTGCGCGAGAGCTGCGAGACGATCGCGCGGGTGAACGAATCACTGGGGCGCTCGCTGGAGCTGGGGGTGAATGTCTCCGCGCACCAGATCGCCAACCCGGGCTTCGCGCTGTCGGTGCAGCAGACGCTGCACCACGCCGAGTTCCCGGCCGAGTTGCTGACGCTGGAGATCACGGAGACCGCGTTGATGCGGCCCGACACCGTCACGGCCCGCACCCTGCGCGAGCTCGAAGCGCTCGGCGTCCGGATCGTGCTCGACGATTTCGGCACCGGGTTCTCCTCGCTCTGCTGGCTCAAGGACCATCCGCTCGACGCGATCAAGGTCGACCAGAGCTTCGTCGGTGGGCTCCCGGACGACCCGCGGGACCGGGCGATCGTGGCCGCCGTGATCGACATGGCCAAGGCGCTCGGCTGCACCGTCACGGCCGAGGGGGTCGAGACCGAAGGGCAGCTGACGACGCTGCGGGCACTCGACTGCGAGCGAGTCCAGGGCTTCCTGCTCGCCCGGCCGGCCCCGATCGAGCAGCTGACCGCGCAGCTCGGCGAGCGCGTCGCCGCCTAGCAGCGCCCGGTTCTTACCGGGCTCTAGGGAGAGAGCTCTTCGTAGCGCCGTCCGCGGGTCTTGATGCTGAGCTGCGCGAGCACCGCTGCCACCACCAGGAATGCCGACACGGTCATGAACGCGCCGAGCACGCTCATCTTCGGGATCTGCGGCGCGATCACCAACACCCCGATCCCCCCGCCGAGGTGTCCGACGCCGTCCACGAGGCCAAATCCGGTCGCCCGCGCGCGGGTCGGGAAGCTCTCGGTGGACAGCGTGTAGGTCATCGGGACCCACACGTTGAACCCGAAAAACACCACTCCCGCGCCGATGAACGCAACCGTCCGGTTGCTGCCGGCCGCCGCGACGATCACCCCTCCGAGCACGGTTATCAGCGCCCCGACCGGCAGCCACAGCTTGCGCTCGAGCCGCTCGGCGAACGCCGCGGCGAACAAGGCGCAGGCCAGGAAGCCAAATGCTCCCACGGCGACGATCAGCCCGGCCTGCGGCGGCGGGTACTTGAGCGAGGTCAGCAGCGTGGTGAAGCCGGCGGCGAACGCGAACACCGTCACGTACGCCAGGAACCAGACCGACAGCAGCTGGAGCACCCGCAACGCGTACATGCGAGAGCCAAACAGGTGCACGAACGGCGTCAGCCCGGTTGCCGGGACCTCGACCGGGACGTCCTCGGGGACGGGCGCCAGCGGGCCGTGGTTGGCGGCGACCCGCTCCATGTCGCTCACGACCTCGTCGGCCTCCTCGAGCCGGCCCTGGCCGACCAGCCAGCGAGGCGACTCCGGCAACCGGACCCGCAGCGCGATCCCGACCAGCGCGAGCAGGGCGCCGATCGCGTACATCCACCGCCACCCGTCGGTGAATCCAGGTCCGGCTTGGGCGAATGAGAGCCCGTTTGGCCACGGGGCCGGCGGTGTGGTCAAGAACAAGCCCAGCCAGATGCCGAGCAACGCCCCCAGCGAGGACATGATGAAGATCATCGAGATCCATCGCGCGCGATTGCGCCGCGGCGCCACCTCGCCCACGAACGTGTTCACGATCGCCAGGTCCGCGCCCACGCCGATGCCCGTCACCGCGCGCGCCACGACGAAGTTCGCGTAGTCGGGTGCCAGCGCGTTGTAGAGCGCGCCGAGTCCGGTCAGGACCATCGTCAGCAGCAGCATGTTGCGCCGCCCGATGCGGTCCGATACTGGCGCCAGGATCACGGCTCCGACCGCGTAGCCGACCAGGTTCAGCACGATCGGTACGCGTAGCGTGGTCAGCGCGGTCGCGGGCGTGCAGCCGGGCTTGAGTGCCACGCAGCTCTGGATGAACGACACGTTGATGTCGAACACGTCATAGAACGCGAACAGGAAGCCCGTGCCGATGATGCCGATGAACAGGAACGGCATCGACCACACATCGATCCGGTCGAGCCGGGCGAGGATCGTTTGCGGCGTGTGCGCCTCCGCGCCGGCGCCGATCCTCGATCCGCGCCGGGCCGCAGTCGGCTCGCGCCCAGAGGTCACACCCATGTTCAATCCTCCCTGCTCACGGTTCCTTACGCGCGGCGCTACCCGACACGCGTCGCTCCAAACGCGGGACGCCCTCAGTAACCCGCGCTCAGGCGGGCGGCGGTTCGCGCCGCACCGTCACGCCTCAGCGCGCCGAGGTGCTCGACGAGCAGCGCCCGGAACAGCTGGTCGGCGGCCAGCTGCTCGCCGAACACCTCCCGCAGCGAGAGCAGGGCGTCGACGACCCGGGCCGGATCCTCGTGCCCGCCAACCGTTTGCGCGATCCGGTCCGCCAGCGGGTCGTCCACCTCGAGCTCTCGGCCCCCGTCCGAGCGGCGTGCGCTGACGAAGCGCATCCAGGCCGCCACCCCGAGCGCCGCCACCGCCGGCTCGGCGCCCTGCGCGAGCCGGTCGCGGATCGTGCCCAACAAGCGCTGGGGGAGCTTCTGGCTGCCGTCCATCGCGACCTGGATCGTGCGGTGGCGGAGCGCCCGATTGGCGAACCGCTCCAGCAGCTGGCGTCGATAGTCGTCCAGGTCGAATCCGTCCGGTGGCTGGAGCGTCGGCGCCACATCCGCGGCCATCAGCGCCTCGGCGAGCGCCCGGAAAGGCCGATCCTCGCGCATCGCGTCGGCGACGAGCTCGCAGTCGGCCAGGGCGCCGAGGTAGGCGATCGTGGAGTGGCTGGCGTTGAGCATCCGCAGCTTGATCCGCTCGTAGGGCCCGACGTCCGCGGTCAACGTCGCGCCGGCTTTCTCCCAAGCCGGACGAGGCGCGACGAAGTCGTCCTCGATCACCCACTGGCGAAAGGGCTCCGTGACCACGACGCCCTCGTCGATGAGGCCCAGCCGCGCGGCCACTCGGAGCAGGTCCCCGCGGGTGCTCGCCGGAACGATCCGGTCGACCATCGTCGAGGGGAACCGCACCCGTCGGTCGATCCACCCGGCCAGCTCGTCGGCATCCTCGCGGCGAGCGACGAACTCGTGCACGAGTCCCTCCAGCACCCGCCCGTTCGACGGAAGGTTGTCGCAGCAGAGGATCGTCAGCGGCTCGCCGGTATCGCGCCGGCGGCGCTCCAGGCCCGCCACCAGCTGACCGATCACGGTCCTGGGAGGCTCCCCGGCGAGGTCCGCTGCGATCTCTCGGTCCTCGAGCCGCAACCGGTTGCTGGCGGGATCGTGCCGGTAGCCCTTCTCGGTGACGGTGAGCGTGACCAACGTGGTTGCTGGCGCGGCGATCCGCGCCGTCACGCGGTCCGGGTCGGCACGTGCCCACAGCAGCTCGCGAACTACGCCCACGACCCGCAGCGATTCCTGTCGCCCGGCTCGGGTCGCGACCGTGTAGAGACCATCCTGGGGAGCGAGCTGCTCGACGACGTGCCCGCTCCGCGGGCTGACGCCGCAGATCCCCCAGTCCTCGCCTGTTGCCGTCACGGCATCCTCGGTGAACAGGGCTTGGTGGGCGCGATGGAAGGCGCCGAGCCCGAGATGCACGATCCGCGCCCGCAGCGAGCGAGGATCGACAGGCGGCGCGAGCTCGAGGGGCAGCGACGCGAGCGAAGCGAGCGTGAGCCGCCGCCTGCCGCCGGCGGGCTGTCTCACATCACCGCGCCGAGCTGCCAGGGGGCGAACTCCTCGTCGCCGAAGTCGAGCTCCTCGCTCTTCGTGGGTCGACCGGAGGCGACCGCCAGGATCTCCTCGAACAGCGCTGCTCCGAGCTCGGTCACGCTCGCCTCGCCGTCGAGCACCGCGCCGCAATCGAAGTCCATGTCGTCGGCCATCCGGCGATACAGCTCGGAGGTGCTGGCCAGCTTCAGGGTCGGCGTGGGCTTGCACCCGTAGACCGAGCCGCGCCCCGTCGTGAAGCAGAGTACGTTGGCGCCGCCGGCGACGATGCCGGTCACGGAAACGGGGTCATAGCCGGGGGTGTCCATGAACACCAGCCCCGGCACCCTCACCCTCTCCGCGTACTGGTACACGGCTTGCAGCGGCGCCGACCCGGCCTTGGCGACCGCCCCCAGCGACTTCTCCTCGATCGTGGTGACGCCCCCGGCACGGTTCCCGGGCGAGGGGTTGTTGTCGAGGTTGCCTCCCTCCGCCGCGGCATAGCGCTCCCACCATGCGACCCGCTCGATCAGCTGCCGGGCCACGCTCGGGGACGCCGCCCGAGCGCTCAGCAGGTGCTCGGCGCCGTGGATCTCGGGCGTCTCGCCGAGCACCGCCGTTCCGCCGGCGGCGACCAGCATGTCGACCGCGGCGCCGAGCACCGGGTTGGCGCTCACCCCCGACCAGGCATCCGAGCCTCCGCAGTTGAGCCCCAGCGTCAGCGAGCTCGCGGAGACCGTGCTGCGCCGGGCGGCGCCGGCCACCGGCAGCAGCTCGCGGACCTGCGCGACGCCCTCCCGCATCGCGGATACCGTCCCGCCCAGCTCCTGGATCGTGATCGCGCTGACCGGGCTGCCGGGCGCCAGCTCGAACTGATCGACGAGCGCGGAGATCTGATTGACCTCGCAGCCGAGCCCGACCAGCGCCAGCCCGCCGACATTGGGGTGAGCTGCGTAGCCGCTGAGCGTGCGGCGCAGCAGCTCGAGCCCTTGGCCGTCGGCCGCCAGCCCGCAGCCGCTTCGGTGGGTGATCGCGATCACGCCGTCCACTCCCGGGCTGTCGTCCAATGCTCCGGGCGCCGAGAACGCCGCCGCGATCCGCTTCACGACCGTGGCCGAGCAATTGACCGAGCTGATCACCGCCACGTAGTTGCGGGTTCCGACCCGGCCGTCGGAACGCACGAAGCCCTCGAAGGTCCGGGCAGCGCCAGGCGATGCGCGCTCCCGGCGGCGGCCCGAATCCGGCTCGAGCGCCGGGCTCGGCCGGGTGCCGGCGGCGGGCCGCGCCGGGGGGGATCGCGAGAGCGAGGCGAGGTTGTGGTCGTGGACGTGCTCGCCGGCTGCGATCGGGCGGGTCGTGATCCCGATCGGCTGGCCGTACTTCGAAACCGTCTCACGCTCGGCGAGATCGCTCAGCGCGACCTTGTGTCCCCGCGGAATCTCGTCGCAGACCACGAGCCGTCGATCTCCGAGCGGCAGCTCGGTGCCGCCGTGGAGGTCCTCGCGGGCGATCGCGACCGGATCGCTGGGATCGAGCCGCAGCACGAGGCTCGCGAGCCCGGTCTCGCTCACCGGTCGTCCTCCTGCTCCTGAACCCAGGCGTGCTCGGGGTCTAAGTACGGAATCATCTCTCGTCCCTCGCCGGCCATCACCCACAAGTAGTACAGCGCATAGCCGGACGCGGCCACCACCGGATGGAAGCCGCGCGTGATCGCGGCGGTGTCCTCGTCGCCCACCAGGAACGCCTCGCGCTCGCCGGCCTCCGTGTAGAGGATCTGGATTCCGAAGCCCCCAGGGGGGTGGACCTTGAACAGGTAAACCTCCTCCAGGGCCACCTCGTGCGGTGGGTTGTGCCGGTCGTGACGGTGGGGGGGATAGGACGACCAGTTCCCGGGTGGATTCACGGTCTCGCCGAGCAGCAGCCGTTCGGCAGCGTGCTCGGGGCCGAGAATCGTTCGCACCGTCCGAGACCAGTTGCCCCCACCTACCTCGTCGATGCGCTGCTCCGATGGGGTGATCACCCGCGCCTTCAGGGAGTCGCTGGCCGGGGCCTGCACCGAGGCGATCGCGACCTGTGCGGGGGCTTCCGCGGCTCGCAGCCACAGCGCGGTGCCCGCGGGCCCGTAGACCGCATCGCCCGGACCTTCGAACACGGAGGCTCGGCCGCCGGCGCGACCGAGCGACTGGCCGTCCGCCGCTGCTTCGACGGTCCCGGTCAAGATCACTGCGGCGGTCTCGCCCGCGTCGGGGAGCTCGAGCTCCTCACCGCCGTCCAAGTCCGCAAGCGCCAGGTTGATGTGCGCGGTTTGCCGACCCGCGCTGAGCAGGGTTCGCATCGATCAGCTCCTTGTTCGCGGTTCATGAGCGCAGCGCGTTGAACCCGGCGTCCAGCAGGCGCTGCGCCTGGCCGGGAGGGTCAGCCGAGTGCAGCAGCACCACGCCGAGCCAGGCGCCCCCGCGGCGGGCGCTCGCGACCAGGCAGCGGCCGGCCGCGGTGGTGTAGCCGGTCTTGACGCCGTCGGTCCCCGGATAACCCGATCGCAGCAGCGGGTTGTTGTTGTACAGGTACAGCTTGCCGCCCTTGATCGGAAACGGCAGCACCGCGTCGCGAGCGGCGACGATCTGGGCCAGCAGTGGCTGCGTCAGCACCGCGTGCGCGATGATCGCCAGATCGCTCGCGCACGAGTAGTTGTCCTGGTCGACGATCCCCGAGACGGTGTTGAAGTGCGTGCAGGTCAGCCCCATCGCGCGCGCCTGCGCATTCATCATCGCGATGAAGCGGCCGCGCGTTCCGGCCACGTGCTGTGCGAGCGCGATCGCAGCGTCGTTGCCGGAGGGCAGCATCAGGCCGTAGAGCATCGTCCGCAGCTGGACGCGCTTGCCGAGCGGCAGCAACCCGACGCCCGAGCCCGAGAAGTGGACCGCGGCCGGGGTCACCATCACGGGCGCGTTCGGCGAGGCGTGCGCGACCACCACCAGCGCGGTCATCATCTTCGTCAGGCTCGCGATCGGGAGCAGGTCTTCCGCTCGCTGCTCCCACAGCACCTGACCGGTGTGGACGTCGAACAGCAGCCCGCTACGCAGCGGCAGCTTCAACGGGATCTGGACCCGCTGGGCGACTGACGCCAGCTCCGCGCCGTAGCCACTGCGCGGCGGCACTGCGGCGGGCCTGACTGCGCTCGCCCGGCCGAGGCTCGCCCGGCGCGGCATCTGGGTCCCCGGGCCCGCCGCCCGCGCCGCCATCAGGCCGAGCAGTGCCCCGATCGCCACCACCAGCCCGATGCCGAGCACGCGCGCCCCCCGTCGGCGCCGCGCTCGCCGGACTTGCGCCTCGCGGGCGGCGCGTTGGGCGCGGCCGTGCTCGAGCAGCCACAGCTGGCTCATTGGCGGGGAGGATGGCGCAGCGCTCCGACGACCCCGATCGTGAACACCGCCACGACCAGGATCGAGAGCACGCCGAGCGCGGTGACGCCGTAACGGACGAAGTCAGAGACGGTCAGCGCGCCGAGCAGCACGATGAACAACAGCGCGATCGTGAGGACGAGGATCCGCAATCGACTAGTAGATTGGATGGCGGGGTGGCACTTGCTTGCGCTTGGTCGCGAGCAGCCGGATCGCGAGCGCGCCGAACGCGAACCCGCCGATGTGGGCGAAGTACGCCACGCCGCCCCCACCGCCGGCGGGGTTCGTCAGCCCTGCCGCGCCGAACAGCGCCTGCTCTGCAAACCAGATCCCGAGCATCACCACCGCCGGCAGCTCGATCACGGTGAAGAACAGGATGATGAACACCACGGTCAGCACCCTGGCCCGGGGGTAGAGCACGAGGTAGCCACCGAGCACCGCGGCGATCGCGCCCGAGGCGCCGAGCGTCGGCGCGGTCGAGTTGGGGCCGACGGCGACCTGGAGCGCGAGCGCCGCCAGCCCACCGACCAGGTAGAAGCCGAGGTACTTGACGGGCCCCATCGAGTCCTCGATGTTGTTGCCGAAGATCCACAGGAACAACATGTTGCCCCCGATGTGCAAGATCGAGGCATGCATGAACATCGCGGTGAACACCGTCTCCCAGGTGGGGATCGTGTCGGTCGGCGTTCCGGACACGCCGGGTTGCCCCTGGCAGGCCACCGTTTGCACGACACCGCCGAGCTGCGGCACGTTGACCACACCGCAGTGCGCGCCCGAGTGCGTCAGCGCGTATGGGATTGCTCCGTACTTGACTACCTCCGAGGTGTCCGGGCCGCTGATCAGCGACCCCCCGTGCCTGATCGCCAGCACGTAGACGACGAAGTTGATGGCGATCAGGGCGACCGTCACGAACGGAAACCGATCAGTGGGAATGTTGTCCTTGATCGGAAACACGCCGGCGGGAGCTTAGGTTTCCGGGCGGCGGTCCTGCGCCGCTGCGTCGGCTAGGTGGTTGCTACGCGAGCCGCCCCACCGGCGAGCGGACCGAGGCGATTCGCCACGGCTGCGCAGGATCGCCGTCGAGCGTCAGCGTCCAATGCTCGGTGAAGCTGGTGGTGCGCGATTGGCTGCCGGAAACGACGGCGGCCGTGTTCCGGTCCTCCAGGTAGCGGCGACCCGCGAGCTCCACCTCGATCGTCATCGCGGGCGGCTGCGCCGCGGCGTCGAGGGCGGCGATCCTGATCTCCTTGATCACCGGCCCGCGCACCACCAACCGGGTCTGCGCGCTGGGATCGCCCGGGTGCAGCAGCTCGCGAGCCGCGCCGGGCGTGGCGATCGCCAGCAGCGGCGAGTCGTCGCCGTCCACGGCCTCGGCCCAGGCCGCGACCGCCCGCCGAGCCGCCACCTCCAACACGTCCGGCGCGAACCGGCCGTCCGCCAGGCTCAGGTCGAGCGCCGCGGCCCTGGCGCTGCCGTCGAACTGGAGGTCGGCCACCTCCGCGACCCTGGTCCCCTCGGGCACCGCGTCGGCGACGGCTCTCTCCACCAGCGCCTCGTCGCGCAACGCGCGTTCGTCGGACCAGGGAGTCGCGACGATCTGCTCCTCGAGCGCGTGTTTGCCCTCCGCCCCCTGCTCGATCGACAGCAGGATCCAGCGACCCGCGCGCTTGCCGAGCGTCCAGAACTCCCGTACGCGGACCTCCTCGCCGAGCCTCCCGACCCGCTTGATGCGGTTTCCCAGCTGGTCCTCGACGTAGTCTCGAAGTCGGGCCTCGATCCGCACGACGACCCGGTCTTGCTCGGGGTCGCCGCGGTGGGTCAGCCCCACGTATTCGACCGCGGGCGGGCCGAGCGGCTGCACCCGGTTGCGCCATCCCTTGCGCTGGTAGTCGTCCAGCCGGCGCTCCCACTCCTCCAGCAGCGCGGGAGCGACCAGCCCGCGCAGGCGGGTCCGGTTCTCGGCATCCCATGCGGCCTGGACATCGGTGAACAGCCGCTCGGCCGCGGCCCGGACGTTCTCAGGCGCGAACGCCGGGTCGTCTTCCGCGGCCTCCGCCGCGGCCAGCTCGACCCGGCGGCTGCGGTGCGCGACCTGCCGGCGGGCGGCTCGCCCCGCTTGTTCCTGCGCTTGGCGCCAGCGCTGGGCGGCCGGGGCGACCTTCGCGTACAGCACCGCCAGCAACACCACGCCGAGGATGATCAGCAGTCCGAGGCCGTGGCCAAAGATCGCGATCCTGATCAGGATCTGAATCAGGATGTAGAGGCCCGCGCCGCGCCCGCCACCGCCGCCGCCGTGAAAGCCACCGCCGAAGCCGGCCGAGCCGCCGCCCGCCGCCGCGAGCGCCGCGGGGGCGAGGATCAGCGCCAGCGCCAGCGCCGCGAGCAGCACGATCGCCGCGCGTCGGCGCGTCATGCTCCGGCCGCCCGGGTGAGGGGCATTTCCGGCGCGGCTTCCCGGGCGCGCGCGGCCTGCTGGGGCACGTGCTGGTCGGCGTGGTAGCTGCTGCGCACGAGCGGGCCGGCCGCGACGTGCTCGAAGCCCAACGCATACGCGGCGCGCGCGAGCTGCTCGAACTCCTCAGGGTGCCAGTAGCGCACGATCGGCAAGTGCTGCTCGGTTGGACGCAGATACTGCCCCACCGTCAGCACTTGCACGTGGTGCCGGCGCAGGGCACAGATTGCGTCGACCATCTCCTCGAAGCTCTCCCCGAGCCCAACCATCAGCCCGGACTTTGTGAGCACCGCATCGCCGCCCATCTCCTTGGCGTTGCGCAGCACGCGGCAGGAGCGCTCGAAGCGCGAGCCGCGTCGCGCAACCGGGTACAGCCTTGGCACGACCTCGACGTTGTGGTTGAAGACATCGGGTCGCTCTGCGATCACCTTCGCGAGCGGCATCTCCTCGCCGCGGAAGTCCGGCGTCAGCACCTCGACCTTGCAGCCGGGGGCCTGGGCGCGGATCTGTCTGATCACGCCCACGAACGCGCTCGCTCCGTAGTCGGGCAGGTCGTCGCGGTCGACGCTCGTAATCACTGCGTGACGTAGCCCCATCCGCGCGACGCTGCGTGCCACGCGCGCCGGTTCCAGCGGGTCGTTCCACGTCGGCTTGCCGGTCTTGACGTTGCAGAAGCCGCAGCGCCGCGTGCAGGTGTCGCCGAGGATCATGAAGGTCGCCGTTCCCCGTTGCCAGCACTCGCCGATGTTCGGACAGGCCGCTTCCTGACAGACCGTGTGCAAGTTCTCGGACTCGATCAGTCCCTTCAGCTCGCGATACCTCGGTCCGCCCGGCGCGGGCACCTTGAACCAGGGCGGCTTGCGCCCGCGGTGCGGCTGCACGTCGGGGCCGAGGATCGTCAGCACGTCGGCGATCCA
>JAFAZB010000440.1 GCA_019240015.1 Solirubrobacterales bacterium | reverse complement strand
AAGCTCGCCCACATCATCCCCAACTTTCAGAACCCCGCCGGCTACACGCTGTCGGCGGCCAAGCGCGAACGGCTGCTCGAGCTCGCCAAAGCGCACGAGTTCGTGATCTTCGAGGACGATCCGTACGTCGCGCTGCGCTTCGAGGGCGCACCGCTGGCGACGATGCTCTCGATGGACGGCGATCGGGTCGTCTACGCGTCGTCGTTCTCCAAGACCGTGTGCCCGGGAATCCGCGTTGGCTACCTGGTGGGGCCGGCGGAGCTGATCGCGCAGATCGCGGGGATCGCGACCCGAACCTACATCTCGCCGAGCATGGTGGCGCAGGGGATCGTGAATGAGTTCTGCCGCTCGGAAGCGCTCGAGCAGTCGATCGAGACGGTCCGCGCGGCGCTTCGCGAGCGGGCCGAAACCCTGTGCGAGTCGCTGCGCAGCGAGCTGCCGGACGCCCGCTTCGTGGCTCCCGAGGGCGGCTACTTCCTGTGGGTCGACATGCCGCGGGGAACCGACGTCAATGCGCTGTTCGAGGCGGCGGCGGCGCGCGGTGTGCAGTTCGTCAAGGGGTCCGAGTTCGTGCTCGAGGGCGCCGACTCCTCGCTGCGGCTGGCTTACTCAGGCGTGACGCCGGCCGAGATCGAGGACGGCGTCAGGCGGCTCGCAGAGGCCTACGCCGAGGTCGCCTCCGCCGTGCATGTCGCCTGAGGAGCTCGCGGCGGCCGATGCAGCGTGAGGAAGTCATGGCGCTCGGAGACCTGCTCGCCGAGGCCGTGGGCGGGGCCACCGGCCAGATCCAGGACGTGCACGCTGCGATCGCCCACCGGGTGTTCGACTCGCTTGGCCCGAGCGCGTATCCGGTGCGCGTGATCCACGACGGGATCGCGCGCGGCTCCTATGCGGTCGCCCGAACGGCATCCTCCGCCGCGATCCGGGCGGGGGCCGGGGCGCTCGGCGGCACGCGGCCGAAGACCGCTCCCTCGCTGCAAGCCGCCCCACGTGGGCGCGCGGCGCTCGGCGCGCTCAACGGGGTGCTGGGTGACGCGCTCGAGCGCCGAGGGAGCCCGCTCGCGCTGAAGATGGGCCTGCGACGCGGCGGCGCGGAGGTGCCGCTGGACCGGCGTGGGCTCGAGGGGATGTTTCCGGACGCCACGGCCCGGTTGGCCGTGTTCGTCCACGGCCTCGGGGAGACCGATGATGTGTGGCGTGCGCGGGCGGACAGCGTCCCCTATGGGACGCGGCTCCAGCTCGAGCAGGGCTACACGCCGCTGTACGTTCGCTACAACAGCGGACGCCACATCTCCGAGAACGGACGTGAGCTGGCCGCCCTGCTCGACCGGCTGCTCACGCACTGGCCTCGCGAGGTGCAGGAGATCGCCCTGATCGGACACGGAATGGGGGGCCTGGTTCTCCGCAGCGCCTGTCACTACGGCGCCGGCAGCCGCTGGGTCGGCCAGGTCAGGCACACGTTCACGCTGGGGTCGCCTCGCCGCGGGCGCGAGCTGGAGCGGGTCGCCAGCGCCACTAGCTCGGCGCTCGGGCTGCTGCGGGAAACGCGGCCGCTCGCAAAGCCGCTGAAGCTGCGCAGCTCCGGGATCCGGGACCTTCGCCACGGGTACCTCGTCGATGAAGACTGGCTCGGGCCGCGGACCGGACCGCGGCCGGGGCGGGCCCGACGGATCCCGTTCCTGCGCACCGCCGACCACTACTTCCTGGAGCGCCGCCTGCCGGCCGCGAGCGGCGCGACGCTCCTCGCCCATCCCGCGATCTACGGGCAGATCTCCGAGCGCCTCCGGCGCCCGGCCCTCCCCCGGCCTGCCCGCCCGTGAGCGGGCCTCACCGCCCGTAGCGCTCTCGTCCCAGGACCAGCTGCTCGGGGAGCGCCGTCCGGGGAGGGGGCGATGGGTCGGCCAGCACCGAGACGGTCTCAGCGACGCTGGCGGTCACGCTGGCGCTGGCGCCGTCGCTGCTGACGACCACCTGCTGGCCGTCGTTGACCGTGACCTCGCCTGCCAGCCCGGGCTCGATGCCGGCCTGCTTGAGGTAGTGCAGCAGGTCCTCGGCCTCGTTCTCGAGCCGCAGGATCGTGACCTGGGCCCCCGGCATGCAGTCGGCCAGCGGCACGCCATCGACCCGCTCGCCGACTCGAATCGGATGGCCATGCGGACAGGTCTTCGCGTCTCCCACCGCGGTGCGGACGTAGGCCTCGAAGCGGGGGGTCATCGCGTGCTCGAGGTGCTCGGCTTCCTCGTGCACGTCGTCCCAAGGGACTCCGACCACGTCGGTCAGGAAGCGTTCGATCATCCGGTGGCGGCTGACGATCGTCTCCGCGTCGGTCCGCCCCGACGGCGTGAAGTCGATCGTACGCTCGGCATCGCGAACGATGTAGCCGTCGCGCTCGAGCCGGCCCAGCATCTCGTGCACGGTTGGCGCTGAGAGCTGCATCGCCCGAGCCAGGTTGGCGCCGGTCATCGGCAGCCCCGCCTCGAATAGCCAAAACAGCGTCTGTAGATACTCCTCCTCGGCGGCGGTCGCATGAGCTCCCACTGGCCCATCGTATCGGGCGCCGAAACTACGCCCAGGGAGCTCCGGCCACTACCATCGCAGCCCTCTTGTCGCTCCCGCTGAAGCCCCCGATCGAGCCCCAGCTCGCCCGCTCCAAGCCCGAGCTCCCGCTCGGAGACCGGTGGTCCTACGAGCCCAAGTTCGACGGCTTCCGGGCGATCACGTTCGTCGACGGCGCCGAGTTCACGATCCAGTCCCGGGCCGGGAAGCCGCTGATGCGCTACTTCCCCGAGCTCTCCTTCCCGCCCGGCCGTTACGTCGTCGACGGTGAGATCGTGATCGACGGCACCGCCGGTCAGCAGGACTTCGGCGCGCTCCAGCAGCGGATCCATCCCGCCGCCTCGCGGATCGCGATGCTGGCGGCTCAGACCCCGGCGCACTTCGTCGCCTTCGACCTGCTCGCGCTCGATGACGACTCGTTGCTGGAGCTCCCGTTTTCCGAGCGCCGCGCACGCCTTGGCGCGCTCGAGCGTGACGGGCTCGAGCTGACCCCGCTCACCGCCGAGCCCGCCGCCGCCGAGCCCTGGCTACTCGGCGGGGAAGGCGTGGTGGCCAAGGAGCTCGACGCGCCCTACCGTCCGGGACAGCGCGCCGGGATGGTCAAGGTCAAGCGGTTGCGGACGATCGATGCGGTGGTGGTCGGCTACCGCCCGGGCAAGGAGCAGGGCACGGTAGGGTCGCTGATCCTGGGCCTCTATGACCCCGGTGGCGAGCTGCACGTGGTCGGGCACTCCTCGGGCCTGAAGGCAGCCGAGAAACGGGCGCTGGTGGCGAAGCTGACCCCGTTTCAGACGGGCAAGCGAGGTCACGGAGATCCAAGCCGGTGGAAGAGCGAGAAGGAGCTCGAATGGGTCGAGCTGCGTCCCGAGCTGGTGGTCGAGGTGACCTTTGACCACGTCAGCGATGGCCGCATCCGTCACGGCACGCGGATCCTGCGCTGGCGCGAGGACAAGGCGCCGCGGGAGTGTCTGCTCGAGCAGATGCGCTAGCGCTTGCAGTGGGCGTGATCCCCGGCGTTCCGAGCACGATCCTGGTCGCTCCAGACTCCTTCAAAGGGACCTTGACGGCTGTCGAGGTCGCCGCGGCGATCGGCCACGGTCTCGAGCGAGGCGGGTGCCCGATCGACCTGTGCCCGGTGGCGGATGGAGGGGAAGGGACGCTCGCTGCGCTCCAGGCGGCGCTCGGCGGCGAGACGCTGGACGCCAGCGTCTCCGATCCGCTGGGACGTGCGGCGCGAGCCCAGTTCGCGCTCGCAGACCGCGTCGCGGTCGCCGAGATGGCGGCCGCCAGCGGGCTCGGGCTGGTAGCGCCGCGGGAGCGCGACCCAGTCGGGGCGAGTACCACCGGGACCGGTGAGCTGATCCTCGAGGCGGTGCGCGCGGGCGCCAAGACGGTGCTGCTCGGCGTCGGCGGGAGCGCGACCACCGACGGCGGCAAGGGCGCGGTCGAGGCGATCGAGCGCGGCGGGGGACTCGGCGGCGCCCGGCTGCTGGTGCTGTGCGACGTCCGCACCCCATTCGAGGACGCGGCGCGCGTCTTCGCGCCGCAGAAGGGCGCCGGGCCGAGCGAGGTCCGACGCCTGACGGCGCGCCTGCACTCGATCGCGCACTCGCTCCCGCGCGATCCCAGGGGGGTGCCGATGACGGGCGCCGCGGGAGGCCTCGCCGGCGGTCTGTGGGCCGCGCTCGACGCGGAGCTGGTGCCCGGATCCTCCTACGTGCTCGATGCGGTCGGATTCGACGCCCGGCTGCACGCAGCGCGGGCCGTGGTGACGGGCGAGGGCAAGCTCGACCAGCAGAGTCTCGCCGGCAAGGTCGTCTCCGAGGTGGCCACCCGCGCGCGGCAGCTTGGGGTGCCCTGCCACGCGATCGTCGGCACGCGCGAGCTCGACGGGTTCGGCGCGCGGGTGCTCGACCTACAGGCGGTGCTCGAGGCCAGCACGCCCGACGAGCTGGAGCGGGCGGGCGAGCGGCTCGCTCAGTGGGCGAACGCCTTGCGCTTCTCCGGCACCTGACCGGGGAGCGGGGCCTCGAGCGACTCCAGGAACTCGGTCTGCTCCCGGAGGTGCTCGAGCAGCAGGTCGGCCATCTCCTGATGCATCCCGGAGCGCACCACGATCCGCAGCACGCTCAGGTCCTCGCGATTGGCGGGGAACGTGTACGCCGGAACCAGCCAGCCGCGTTGGCGCAACCTGTCCGAGACGTCGAACACGCTGTAGTTCTCGACCTCCGGAGCGAGCGCAAACGCAAACACGGGCAGCTCGCTGCCCTCGGAGATCAACCGATACGGGCCGATCTCGGCGATCCCCTCCGAGAGCTGGTGGGCCATGTCCTGGCAGCCCTGCATCACCCGGCGATAGCCCTCTCGGCCGAGGCTCATGAACATGAAGTACTGGGCCACGACCTCGCTCCCGGGACGGGAGAAGTTCAGCGCGAAGGTCGGCATGTGGCCACCGAGATAGTTGACGTCGAAGATCAGCTCCGACGGCAGCGCTTCCTTCGTGCGCCAGACCGCCCAGCCGACGCCGGGGTAAACCAGCCCGTACTTGTGGCCCGAGGCGTTGATCGACTGCACCCGGTCGATCCGGAAGTCCCACTCGAGCTTGGGCTGGATGAACGGCGCCACGAATCCGCCCGAGGCCGCGTCGACGTGCAGAGGAACGTCGATGCCTCGGTCGGACTCGAGACGGTCGAGCGCCGCCGCGATCTCCTTGACCGGCTCGTAGCTGCCGTCGAACGTCGAACCGAGGATCGCCACGACGCCGATCGTGTTCTCGTCGCAGTGTTCGACCGCACGGTCGGGCGTCAGATGGAAGTGATCTCCCTCCATCGGCACGAGCCTCGGCTCGACGTCCCAGTAGCGGCAGAACTTCTCCCAACACACCTGGACGTTGGCGCCCATCACCATGTTTGGACGGTCGGTGGGCTTGCCCGCCTGGCGCATCCGCGCCCGCCAGCGCCACTTCAGCGCAAGGCCCGCCAGCATCGCCGCTTCGCTCGAGCCGGTGGTCGAGCAGCCCGTGGCGCGCTCGTGGTCGGGCGAGTGCCACAGGTTCGCGAGGATGTTCACGCAGCGCGACTCGATCTCGGCGGTCTGCGGGTACTCGTCCTTGTCGATCATGTTCTTGTCCGCCGTCTCGGCCATCAAGGTGGCGGCGGTCGAGGGCATCCAGGTGGTCACGAACGTGGCCAGGTTCAGCCGAGCCTGCCCGTCGAGCAGCAGCTCGCTGGAGATCAGCTCATACGCCGCCTCGCTCTCGAGCCCGCTCTCGCCCAGCCGGTGGAGGGGCAGCTCCGCCGCGTCCCGGGCGCCGGCGCCAGCCTCGGGCAGGGGGTGGCGTGCGGACTTCGGGCGTTGGGTGCTCAGAGGCATTCGGTCGGCTCCTTGGCGTTGGGATCGTGGGGCACGATCATGCCCGGTTCACCC
>JAFAZB010000275.1 GCA_019240015.1 Solirubrobacterales bacterium | reverse complement strand
GGCATCGCGTGCTCCCTGGACGGTGCTCCGCCGCAGTCCTATTTCGCTTCGGTCGCGGAGGTGCCGGTGAGCGGGATCGGTGTGCATCGGCTGACGTGTACGGCGTACAACAACGCACGTGATGCCTCGGGGGCGCGGGGTGCCTCTGCGCCCGCCACCTGGACGCTCGGCGTCCGGGAGCCGTCGGTCAGCACGATCTCGTTCTCGCGAGTCGTCGACGCTTTGAGGTGCGGGCGGATGACCGAGCGGGTGGAAGTCCCGGCTCACTGGGAGACCGGTCGATGGCACGGGCACCCCGTACGGGTGAGGATCCCGGCTCAGACCCGAACCGTCGTGGTGACACACTGCCATCCACGATTCGTCCGTAGGCGCGTGCTGGTGAACGGCCACTGGCATGTCGAGCGAGTGATCGTCTTACCGCACACCTTGCACCAAGGCTCGCGGCGGGTCCAGTTTGGTGGTGCGACGACCGTGAGCGGCTGGCTCGGAACCGCCGGCGGCGACGCGATCGGCAACCAGCCGGTGCAGATTCTGGCGGCGCCGGATAACGGCTCGAACCGATTCAGCCTGATCGCGGTCACGACCACAGCGGCCGATGGGAGCTGGACCGCAAGCGTCCCGTCGGGGCCATCGCGGCTGCTGCGGGCTCTCTACGGCGGTTCCTGGGACCTCGAGCCATCGACCTCGAACCCCGTGCACGTGGTCGTGCCCGCCGCCATCAGGATCAGCGTTGGTCCGGGTTTCACGCACTGGGGGAGTGCGATCGAGATCACCGGGAAAGTGAAAGGCGGCTTCGTGCCGCCCGCGGGCGAGGTGATCGTCCTGTGGATCGGCTGGCCCGGCGGTTCAACCGAGATCGGTCACGTGTACACGGCCACGAACGGCAGTTTCCGAGCCTCGTACACGTTCCTGCGGGGGACCGGCACCGAGACCTACCGCCTCTGGGCCGCAACCGCCCGCGAGAGCGACTACCCATACGCCGTCGGCACGAGCAACCAGGCGACCGTCACGGTGGGACCTTAAGCGGAGGGGAACGTCTGTTCGGAGCGCTAGTCTCGGCCGATGCCCCGGCTCGACGAGCACGCCGCGCTCGTCGTCCTGCTTCGATCCGGAACTCGACCCTGGCAGGCGTACGCCGAGCTGATCGAACAGGCCGGGAGCACAGTGGCGGCACTCGAGACGGAGCGGGCGCCACCGGAGAGCCGGCTCTTTCCGGCACGGGAAGACGCCGGCCCGGTCGAGCTCCACGCCAGCTTGGCGCGCGCCTCGGCGGAGGTCGCCAGCTGGCGTGCGCAGGGGATGCAACTCGTGAGCGTGCTCGACGACGACTACCCGCCAAACCTGCGAGCGGTCCACGATCGCCCGCCCTTGGTGTTTGTCGGCGGGCAACTCGTGCGGGGCGATGCACGGGCGGTGGCGGTCGTGGGCACGCGGAAGGCGAGCCGGAACGGGCTGGATGCCGCGCGGGCGATCGCCGCACATCTCGTCGAGCGTCGTTACACGGTCGTATCGGGGCTGGCCGCCGGAATCGATTCGGCCGCCCATACGGCGGCGCTGGCGGCCGGCGGGCGCACCGTGGCGGTGATTGGCACCGGACTGAAGCGCAGCTATCCGCCTCAGAACGCGGAGCTGCAGCAGCGGATCGCGCAGGAGTGCGCGGTGGTCTCGCAGTTCTGGCCGGACGCCCCTCCCAGCCGACGCAGCTTCCCGATGCGCAACGCAGTGATGTCGGGGATCGCGCTGGCCACGGTGGTGGTGGAGGCATCGCACTCCAGCGGGTCACGGATGCAGGCGCGGTTGGCGCTTGAACACGGACGCCCCGTATTCCTGCCGGAGGCGCTGCTCGCCGAGGACTGGGCACGCGAGCTCGCCAGGCGGCCAGGTACACACGTGTTCAGCTCTCCCGAGGAGATCACTACGACCGTCGAGCGTCTCACCTCGGCTAACGCTCTGGTCGCTTGACACGCCCCGATGCCGACGGTCGGGGAACTGACCGCGCTCTATTCGAACTTCATGCTGGGACCTCGCCCCGGGCCCGGCGTGTGCGCCGTGTGCTTCAACCTCACGGCCGGATACGACCGTTGCTACGCGTGCACACACGGGGAACCATGGCTTGACGCCGTCGCCCCGATCTCCTACAGCGTCGCGCACGAGCAGCTCCACCACGCGCTCGCGGGGTACAAGCGACTTACCGGCGAGGTCGCCAGACGGATGCGCGTCGAGCTCGCGGCCGTGCTGTGGCGCTTTCTGTCCGGTCACGAGCAATGCGTGGCGCGGGCGGTGTCAACCGACGCGTTCGCGCTCGTCACGACCGTGCCGTCAGGCGATCGTCTCCGTGACGACCGCCATCCGCTGCGCTGGATCGTCGGCGAGCTGGTCGGGCCGACGCGCCAGCGCTACCAGCGGCTGATCAGGCGGTCAACCGTCGAGGTCCCAGCGCGCGAGTTCCATCGCGACAAGTACGAGGC
>JAFAZB010000086.1 GCA_019240015.1 Solirubrobacterales bacterium | reverse complement strand
CGGGCCTGGCGCTGTTCACGATCGCTTCGGCCGCCTGCGCGCTGGCGCCGTCGGTCGCGGTGCTGGTCGGCGCTCGGATCGCGCAGGGGGTGGGGGCGGCGCTGCTGGTACCGAGCTCGCTGGCGCTGCTGCGGGCAACCTATCGCGCGCCGGCCGAGCGGGCTCGAGCGGTCGGCGCATGGGGGGCGATCGCGGGCGTGGGGGCGGCCTCCGGGCCGATCCTGGGTGGCCTGCTGGTGGGGCTGATCAGCTGGCGGGCAGTGTTCGTCGTCAACCTGCCGCTCGGCGTCCTGGGACTGGTGCTCGCCGCGCGCCACCTGCCCAAGGCAGGCGGGCGAACCGCCAGCGGGTTCGATCCGCCCGGACAGTTGCTGGGGGGGCTGGCGCTGACGCTGGTGACGCTGGGGCTGATCCAAGGTGGAGCGCGTGGCTGGGGCTCGCTCACGGCGGTGGTGCCGCTCTGCGCGTTCCTGCCCGCGAGCGCCGCGTTCCTCGCAGCCGAGCGACGTGCGGCCGACCCGATGCTGCCGTTGGGGCTGTTCCGCAGCTCGACGTTCTCCGGCGCGACCTTCGTGGGGCTGGCGATCAACCTCGGCTTCTACGGCCAGCTGTTTGCGCTGTCGTTGTACTTCCAGCATCTGCGCGGCTACTCGGCGCTGCTCACGGGGCTGGCGCTGCTTCCCGAAGGGGTATTCGTGGCGATCGCGTCGGTGCTCTCCGGCCGGGTGACCGGCCGGGCCGGCCCGCGCACTCCGATGCTGGCGGGCCTCGTGTGCGGGGCGCTTGGGTTCGCCGGGCTGAGCGTGGCCGGGCAGCGCACCAGCTATGCGCTGCTGGTGGTGCCGCTGATCGCGGCCGGCTTCGGAATGGCCTTCACGATGCCGGCCGCGACCGCGGCGGTGATCGAATCGGCCCCCGAGGACCGGGCCGGGATCGCCGCCGGCGTGCTCAACGCCAGCCGCCAGGCGGGCGGCGCGATCGGCGTCGCACTGCTCGGCACGCTGCTCGCGGGGAGCTCCTTCGTGTCGGGCCTGCACGCCGCGATGGCGGTCTCCGCCGGGGCGTTCCTGCTCGGCGCCGGCGCGACTGCATTGGCGGTGTAGGCCCGGGGTTCTCACCGGGGAGCGGCTAGCAGTGCGCCATCATGCTGTTCGATGAGCTTCTCTCGCGAAGGCCACTGGATCGGGCCCGGCGGGTCCGGCCGCTCGATGCGCGGGCTGGGCGGCCCAGATGGCCAGCCGCCGCCGCTGATGGACTCCGAGCGCAAGCGAGATCCGCACCGGATCGTCGCCCTGTTCGCCGCCTACCGCATGCGGCTTGCCGCGGTGATCGGATTGATCGTGTTCTCCTCCGGGCTGAGCATGATCTCGCCCTTCCTGCTGCGGGCGATCCTCGACAAGGCGCTTCCGCACCGCGATGGCTCGCTGCTCACCGAGCTGGTGCTCGGGATGATCGGGATCGCGATCGCGGGCGCCGCATTCTCGGTCTGGCAGACCTACATCTCGAACGTGATCGGCCAGCGGGTGATGCACGACCTGCGCGCTGCGGTGTACCGGCATCTCCAGCGGATGTCGCTCGCGTTCTTCACCCGCACCCGCACGGGCGAGGTGCAATCGCGGATCGCCAACGACATCGGCGGGATCGACAGCGTGGTGACCACGACCGCCACCTCGATCGCGCAGAACGCGACGACTGTGATCGCCACGATCGTCGCGATGGTGCTGCTCGACTGGCGCCTGGCGGCGTTCTCGCTCGTGTTCGTGCCGCCGTTCGTGTGGCTGACCAGGCGCGTCGGTCAGGTGCGTCGGAGGATCACCAGCGAGCGCCAGCGCCGGCTCGCCGACCTCTCGGCGCTGGTGTCCGAGTCGCTATCGGTGTCCGGGATCATGCTCGGCAAGACGATGGGCCGGGGACACGACCTCGCCGAGCGCTTCACGGGCGACTCGCGTGAGATCGCCGAAATCGAGGTGCGCTCGCGGATGGCGGGGCGTTGGGTGATGTCGACGATCCAGATGGTGTTCGCGATCCAGCCAGCGCTGGTCTACTGGATCGCCGGCCAGAGCTTCGTCCACGGCGGCCACGCGATCTCGATCGGCACCGTGGTCGCGTTCACCCAGCTCCAGACTCGCTTGCTGTTCCCGATCCAGAGCCTGCTCTCGACCGGAGCGGACCTCGAGGCGTCGCTGGCGCTGTTCGATCGCATCTTCGAGTATCTGGATCTTCCGGTCGACATCGTCGAGTCGCCGGCGCCGGTGGAGCTGCGGCCGGACGAGCTGCTCGGCGAGGTGCGCTTCGAAGGGGTCTCGTTCACATACGGCGCGGACGGCGAGGGAAGCTGGACCCTGCGCGAGATCGACCTCGATGTCCCGGCGGGTACCCGGACGGCGGTGGTGGGCGAGACCGGCGCCGGCAAGACCACGCTGGGCTACCTGGTGGCGCGGTTGTACGAGCCGCAGGCCGGGCGCGTGACGATCGACGGCGTCGACGTCCGCGACGCCAGCCTCGACTCGCTCGCCGCGACGGTCGGCGTGGTCTCCCAGGAGACCTACTTGTTCCACGCCAGCGTGCGAGAGAACCTGCGCTTCGCCCGGCCGCAGGCCACCGACGCCGAGATCGAAGACGCCGCCCGCACGGCCCGGATCCACGAGCTGATCGCCTCCCTGCCAGAGGGCTATGAGACGATCGTCGGCGAGCGCGGCTATCGATTCTCGGGCGGGGAGAAGCAGCGGATGGCGATCGCCCGGACGGTGCTGCGCAACCCGCCGGTGCTGGTGCTCGACGAGGCCACCAGCTCGCTCGACACCCAGACCGAATACGCCGTCCAAGCCGAGCTCGAGCGCCTCGCCGAGGGGCGGACCACGATCACGATCGCCCACCGTCTGTCCACCGTCCGGGACGCGGACCAGATCGTCGTGCTCGACCACGGCCGGATCGTCGAACGCGGCACGCACGACGAACTGCTGGAACGCGGCGGCTCCTACGCGTCGCTGGTGGCGCGCGACGTCACCGAAGAACCGGTGTAGCGCCGCTAGCCGGCGGCCGGCTCGGGCAGCGGCTGCTCCGATCGTCCCGGCGCCGCGTGTGGCTCGGATCCCCGGGCGTTGGCGCCCTCGACGTTCAGCCGCGGCAGCCAGCGATCGAGCCACGCCGGGATCAGCCAGTTCGCATCGCCGAGGATCAGCATCAGCGAGGGGACCAGCGCCGAGCGGACGATCACCGCGTCGAGCAGCACCGCGCTCGAGAGACCGACCCCGAACAGCTCGATGATGCGCTGGCCGCCGAGGATGAACGACCCGAACACGAGCACCATGATCACCGCCGCCGCGGTGATCGTGCGGCCCGTCGCAGCGAGCCCGTGGGTGACCGCCTCGCGGTTGTCGCGGCGGCGGTGCCACTCTTCGTAGATCCGGCTGACGAGGAACACCTCGTAGTCCATCGACAGCCCGAACAGGATCGCGAACATCATCACCGGCACGAACGCCTCGATCGGCCCGGTCTTGTCGATCCCGAGCAGCGACGCGCCGAAGCCATCCTGGAAGATCGCCGTGATCACGCCGAACGCAGCCGCCGCCGAGAGCAGGTTCATCAGTGCGGCGACCGTAGGGATCAGCAGGCTGCGGAACACGGCCATCAGCAACAGGAAGCTCAGCAATACGACGACGCCGAAGAACAGCGGCAGCTTGCGCCCCAGCACCGTGCTGAAGTCATCGAAGATTGCCGTCTGTCCGCCGACCAGCACGTGCAGTCCGCTGCCACGCGCCGCGGCGGGGACGACCCGGTCGCGCACGGTGTGCAGCAGGTTGGACGTCGAGACGTCCTGCGGCGAGCCCTTGGGGTAGACGTCCGCCAGCGCCACCCCAGGCAGGCCCGCCGAGCGCCCGGCGATGAACCTCGGCCGGGTCGAGCCGACTACGCCCGGCGTCGCGGCGACCGCCCGCTGCACCCGCACGAACGCGGCCTGCTGGGCCGGCGAGCTGACCTGCGCCACGAGCTGCAAGGGACCGTTGTAGCCCGCTCCGAAGCCCTTGGCCAGCAGGTCATAGGCCTTGCGGGTGGTCGTGCTGGCTGGGTCCGAGCCGGCGTCCGCGGATCCCAAGCGCATCGAGAAGAAGGGGATCGCGAGCAGCACCATCACGGCGGCGGCGACGCTCGCGTACAGCGCCGGGCGCCGCTGCAGCCGCCCGCTCCAGCGCGCCCAGGCCGGCCACTCGTCGCTGGTTCGCAGTTGGCCTTCGCCCAGCGCGCGCCGATCGCGACGCCGGAGCACGCGGGGGCCGAAGAATCCCAGCAGCGCCGGGAGCAAGGTGAGCGCCGCGAGCACCGTGAACGAGACCGCGATCGAGGCGGCGATCGCGACGCCGTACAGGAAGCTGATGCTGAGCGCGAACATCCCGA
>JAFAZB010000489.1 GCA_019240015.1 Solirubrobacterales bacterium | reverse complement strand
CGAGCTCGAGCGGAACTGCACGGCGCTTCGCTTGAGCACCTCATCGTCGATCGTCTGCTTGATCCCGGCCTTGTCGTCCTCCCCGAGCGCCTGGATTCCCCCCGTGCCCGCTCTCACGGTCAGCGAGCCCCCGTCGGCATCGACAGTCACCCGCGAGTCCTCCGGCGCCTCGCCCAGCTCCAGCGTGCCACTCCACGAGCGGACCTCGATCACGAGATCGTGTCCGGCTTTCGCCGCCGCGCCGGCCCGTCCGGTGTTCACCAGCAGGGTGGCGTTGTGAGGTCCGAAGCTGTAGGCGCCCGGGGGGATCGGCACCTCTGCAACCCTAGTCTAGGAGCGATACATGGTTGAGCTCGACCACCCTTTCTCGACCTCGAAGCCGATCGCGGAGAGCTGGCAGGCGATCCTCGACCTGGAGCGATTGGTTCCGTGCGTACAGGGCGGCCGGGTGATCGAGAAGACCGGCCCCGACAGCGTCAAGGCGGAGATCAAGGTCAAGATGGGCGCGATGTCGATGACGTTCACCGGCACGGTGAGCGTGATCGAGAAGGACGACTCAGCGCACCGCGCCGTGCTCCAGGTCAAGTCGAGGGAGGCCGGCGGTCAGGGTCACGCTAACGCGGACGTGGTGTTCGCGCTGGCCGACGGCGGCGGAACCGTCCACACCGCCGCGCAGATCACCGGCAAGGCGGCGTCGATGGGCGAGGGGGTCGTGGTCAGCGTGCTCGACGGGCTGATCAAGGACTTCACCGGCAAGCTGGCGGCGCTCTGAGCGAGCTCGCGATGACCCAGCGGACGATGCGCCGAATACGCGAGGGCGAGGTCCCACCCGACGGCGGGACCGCGATCCAAGAGGACCCCGGTCGGCCCGTGTTCCGCGGCAACGGACCAAACGACTACGTGTGCGTCGAGTGCGGCAACCTGCTGGCGGCGGCGATGCCCGCCGAGTACATGAACCGCAAGGTGCGGGTGCGCTGCGGGCGGTGCAAGACGATCAATGTCGCGGTCGAGGAACCGGGCGTGGACTACGCCAAAGCATGGCGGCGCAAGCCGGTGAGCTGATGGCGACGGGCGAGGAGCGGCTGATCGGGTTCGGCCGCATGAAGCGCAAGGAGGATGCGCGGTTCATCCGCGGCCGGGGCCGGTTCGTCGACGACGTGCAGCTCCCCGGGATGCTGCACGGAGCGATGCTGCGCAGCCCGGTCGCCCACGCCCGGATCGTCTCGATCGACACCTCGGCTGCGCTGGCGCACCCTCGCGTGCACGCGGTCATCACCGGCAAGGACCTCGAGGCCCGGGAGCTCGCCTGGATGCCGACCATGTCGCTGGACAGGCAGCCCGTGCTCGCCACCGACAAGGTTCGCTTCCACGGCCAGGAGGTGGCCTTCGTGATCGCGGACGATCGCTACTCGGCGCGCGACGCGCTCGAGCTGATCGACGTGGAGTACGAGCTCCGGCCGGCGGTCGTGCACGTACGCAAGGCGATCGAGCCGGGCGCGCCCGTGATCCGCGACGACCAGCCGGGCCGGCGGGACAACCACATCTTCTCCTGGGAGTCAGGCGACCGGACCGCCACCGAGCAGGTCTTCGAGCACGCCGCGGTGGCGGTCGAGCAGGAGATGGTGTTCCCGCGCTCGCACCCGGCGCCGATGGAGACCTGCGGGGCCGCGGCCGACTACGACCGGGTGAGCGGCAAGCTCACGGTGTGGTGCACGACGCAGGCACCGCACGCGCACCGCACGCTGTTCGCGCTCCTGACCGGGCTGCCCGAGCACAGGATCCGGGTCATCTCGCCGGACGTCGGCGGCGGGTTCGGCAACAAGGTGCCCGTCTATCCGGGGTACGTGTGCGCGATCGTCGGGTCGATCACCACCGGCCGGCCGGTCAAGTGGATGGAGGACCGCTCCGAGAACCTGATGTCGACGGGGTTCGCCCGGGACTACGCGATGAAGGGCAAGATCGCGGCCACCGAGGACGGCAAGATCCTGGGCATCAGCGTCGACGTGATCGCCGATCATGGCGCCTTCAACGCGGCGGCGCAACCGGCCAAGTTTCCAGCCGGGTTCTTTCATCTGTTCACCGGCTCCTACGACCTCGAGGCGGCCTACTGCCGGGTCCGCGGCGTGTATACGAACAAAGCGCCGGGCGGGGTCGCGTACTCGTGCTCGTTCCGCGTCGCCGAGGGCGTGTATCTGGTCGAGCGGCTGGTCGACTGCCTCGCGCACGAGCTGGAGCTCGATCCGGTCGAGCTGCGGCTCAGGAACCTGATCCGCGCCGAGCAGTTTCCGTACCGCTGCAAGACCGGCTGGGTGTATGACTCCGGCGACTACGAGCGGACCCTGCGCAAAGCGCTCCAGATCGCCGGCTACGAGGAGCTGCGCAGCGAGCAGGCACGCAGACGGGAGCTGGGAGAGCTGATGGGGATCGGCGTCGGATTCTTCACCGAGGCTGTCGGGGCGGGGCCGCGCAAGCACATGGATATCCTCGGCCTGGCGATGAACGATGGCGCCGCGCTGCGGGTGCACCCGACCGGCAAGGCCCAGCTTGGGATCAGCGTGCAGACCCAGGGCCAGGGTCACGAGACGACGTTCGCGCAGATCGTCTCCGAGGAGCTGGGGATCCCGGCGCAAGACATCGACGTCGTCCACGGCGACACCGACACGACGCCGTACGGACTCGGCACCTACGGGTCCCGTTCGACGCCGGTCAGCGGGGCGGCGACGGCACTGGTCGCGCGCAAGGTGCGAGATAAAGCGCGGATCGTCGCCGCCGCGATGCTGGAGGCGGCGCCCGAGGACTTGGAGTGGGTCAGCGGGCGGTGGACGGTGAAGGGGGATCCCGAGCAGGGAGCGACGATCCAGGAGATCGCGATGGCCGCGCGCGGGCCGATCGAGCTGCCGCCGGGCGTCGAGGCCGGACTCGACGCGGAGACTGTGTATGACCCTCCGAACCTGACGTTCCCGTTCGGCGCCTACGTCTGCGTCGTCGACGTCGACCCCGGCACGGCGAAGGTGACCGTACGCCGGTTCGTCGCGGTCGACGACTGCGGCACCCAGATCAACCCGATGATCGTCGAGGGGCAGGTCCAGGGCGGGCTCACCGACGGGGTCGGGATCGCGCTGATGGAGCTGATCGCGTTCGACGAGGAGGGGAACTGTCTGAGCGGCTCGTTGATGGACTACCTGATCCCGACCGCGGTCGAGGTGCCCGACTGGGAGACCGACTACACCGTCACCCCATCGCCCCACCACCCGATCGGCGCGAAGGGAATCGGCGAGTCCGCGACGGTCGGATCGCCACCGACGATCGTCAACGCGATCTGCGACGCGCTCAAGCCTTACGGCGTGCGGCACGTGGACATGCCGTGCACGCCCGCCCGAGTATGGGACGCTATGCAGGGAAAGGGGGCACCGCCACAATGATCAAGGGAACGCTCGCGGATCGAGCCCGGCTGCTGGAGGAGCAACGGGTCCCGTTCGTGATCGCGACGGTGGTCGGCGCGAGGCGCCCCACCAGCGTCCGGCTCGGCGACTCCGCGGTCGTACTGGGGGACGGAACGATCGAGGGGTTCGTCGGCGGCGTGTGCGCCGAGTCCTCGGTCAGGCTCTACTCGCTTCGGGTGCTGGAGACCGGCGAGCCGCTGCTGCTGCGGTTGCTGCCGGGAGACGGCTCTGACAGCGCGATTGGCCCAGGCGACGCGGTCGAGGGAGCCGTGGTCGAGCACAACCCCTGCCTCAGCGGCGGGGCGCTCGAGATCTTCCTGGAGCCCCAGCTGCCGTTGGCGCGGATCGTGATCGTCGGTTCCTCGCCGATCGCGGCGGCGCTCGAGAAGCTGTCCGGCGCGGCCGGCTACGACGTGGTCCGCGGTGAGGCCGAGCAGGTCGAGGTGGTCGCCGACGACGCCGCGGTGGTCGTCGCTTCGCACGGCAACCAGGAGGAGCGCGTCCTCTCAGAGGCACTGGCGGCCGGAGTTCCCTACGTGGCCCTGGTCGCGAGCACGATCAGGGGGGCCGCGGTGCGAGCAGCGCTCGAAGTGCCTGAGGAGCTCCGGGCACAGCTGCACACGCCGGCCGGCCTGGCGATCGGCGCCCGCACGCCGGTGGAGATCGCGGTCTCGATCCTCGCCGAGCTCGTCGCCGAGCACCACGCGCATCCCGGGCCTCGTGGCCCGTCTGCCGCCGTGGCCGCCGACCCGGTGTGCGGAATGGCGCTCGCGGTCACCGACGCGACGCCGCAGCTCGAGCTCGCCGGAGAGCGCGTCTACTTCTGCAGCGACCGCTGCCGTGAGCAGTACGCGCAGCAGCACGCCGGACATGGCGGCTGAGCACCGCGCCACGGGGCTGGTGCTCGCGGCCGGAGGATCGGCGCGCCTCGGCCGGCCCAAGCAGCTGCTCCCCTACGGCGACGCGACGCTGCTCGATCACATCCTGCGCACGGCGCGGGAATGCGCGTTTGACCAGCTGTTGTGCGTGCTCGGCGGCGCGGCGTCGGAGGTCCGCGATGCAGTCGAGCTGGGTGGCGTCCAGGTGATCGTGAACGATCAGTTCGGGCTCGGCTGCTCATCCTCGATCGCCGCCGCGCTCGGAGCGATCGACGCCCGGAGCGAGGTGCTGGTGCTGATGCTTGGCGACCAGCCCGGGGTGCGCGCCGCTACCGTCGCGAAGCTGCTCGCCGCGCGCGGCGGCGCGCCGCTCGCCGCCTGCGCCTACGAGGACGGTCGGGGGCATCCGCTCGCGTTCGGGCGCCAGCTGTTCGGCGAGCTGGCGAAGCTGCACGGCGACAAGGGCGTCTGGAAGCTGCTCGACCGGTTCGCCGACGAGCTGGTCGAGGTCCCGATCGCGGGGCCGATCCCCCGCGACGTCGACACCTGGCAGGACTACGAAGCGCTGTCGGCGTCGACCTGACGCGGGCCGGCGGTAGCGTCCTTCAGGTCCGGCTCGGCGCCTTCGGGCGGTTGCGCGCCGCCTTGCGTGGTGGCGTCCGCCCGCTCGCCCCCGCTGGGGTCGATGCCGTGCTCGGTCGCGGGCTCCTCCGAGCCCGCCGGCTCTCCTAAGACCTCGCTGCCGAGCTCGGGATCGTCGGCGAGCAGCTCGCTCGGGGCGTCCGAGCCGCCCAACTCGGGCGGCACCACGCCTTCGTCCGCTCTCGCCGCCCAGCCGCCCTTCTCGCGCGCCTCATCCTCCCCGGGCGCGCTCCCGCCGCGCTGCTCGGTCGGCTTGACGTCTTGGGGTTGATCGTCGCTCGCGCCCACAGCCGAATTGCTACCCGATCTGGATCGCCTTGATTCGCCCTCGCCACGATGGACTGAGAGGATGCGCGCATGGACGACGGCCCGCCCACCGCGATCGTGACCGGGGCGGGGTCGGGAATCGGCCGGGCGGTCGCCCGGGCGCTGCTCGCAGATCGATGGCGGGTCGCGCTGGCGGGACGGCGCGAGGATGCGCTGCACGACACGCTCGCCGAGCTCCGCGGCGCTGCCCACGACGCGCTGGTCGTCCCGACCGACGTGCGGGATGCCGAAGCGGTCCGGGCGCTGACCCGGCGCGTGCTCGACGAATGGGGGCGGCTCGATCTGCTGTTCAACAACGCCGGCGTGTTCGGCCTCCCGGCGCCGTTTCACGAGTTCGACCTCGAGCAGTGGCGGACCGTCGTCGAGACGAACCTCACCGGCAGCTTCCTGTGCGCGCGTGAAGCGTTCGGCGCGATGAAGTCCCAGCAACCGCCCGGCGGGCGGA
>JAFAZB010000480.1 GCA_019240015.1 Solirubrobacterales bacterium | reverse complement strand
CGGCCCGGACGAAGCTGCCGAAAGCGCTCGCCGAAGGCTTCCACTGCGTCTGCGTGGTGGGGTGCGGGGCGCCACGGCCCGAGGCCCACAGCGGCGGAGGCGGCCCCAAAGTGACGTCGAGCCCCATCCCACGGGCGACCGTATCGCGCACGATCGTGTCGTAGATCCCCCAGTTGGCGGCAGGGTAGGCGGCCGGATCGGCGGCGTCGAACACCGGCCGGACGCGGGACAGCGGGTCCGGGGCGATCGAGCTCCAGCCGAGGAAGATCCGCACCCGGTCGACTCCCAGGCGCTTGAGCGTGTCGAGCGTCGCGGCGGGGTTGGCCTTCAGCGGCGGCCCGGGCGTGAAGATCGACTCCGGTCCCACCCGGCGGACGATCGGCGGCAGCGTCGGCGCCGACTGGGAGGCGCCCCCGGACACCAGCACGATCACCACGACCACGAGCGCCAACGCCACCAGCGCCGCCAGCGCCGTGAGCAGGCTGACGCGCGGGAACCCGCGCTCGGATCCGAGCAGCCGAGCCAAGCGGAGCACAATAACGGCGGGGCAGGCCGGAAGTTGCGCGTTTCAGGCCGGCGGGAGCTGCGCGGGTTGTAGGCCCCCGCCGAGCCCGGATCGTCGCCGCGAGCGCGCCCAGGGTGCCCTTTACAATCACCGCGGCATGCTGATCCCGGCCCGCACGGGCGCCGCTGCCGTGGCCCGGAATGACTCCGCGCCCCTCAGCGCCGGGATCTCGGCCGAGGTGTGGCTGCTGACCGGTGTGACGCTGCTCGCGGCGGCGTTGCGGTTCGCGACGCTGACCGACCAGAGCTACTGGTTCGACGAGGCGCAGGCGGCGCACGAGCTGCACCTGTCGTTCGGCGCGATGCTGAGCGCCTGGAGCGCCAACGAGCCAAACCCGCCGCTCTACTTCGTGCTCGCCTGGCCGTGGGCGAAGCTGTTCGGGACCGGCGAGGCGGGGCTTCGCTCGCTCTCGGCGCTGCTCGGCACGGGCGTCGTCCCGCTCGCCTACCTGTGCGGGCGCGAGCTCGTCTCGCGCCGCGCCGGGCTCGCCGCGGCGGCGCTGGCGGCGATCAACCCGTTCATGATCTGGTACTCGCAGGAGGCCCGGGAGTACATGCTGCTGGCGGCGCTGGCCGGAGCTTCACTGCTGTTCTTCGCGCGCGCCTGGCAGCACCCCTCGCGGCGCAACCTGGTGTGGTGGGGGGTGTTCTCGGCCGCCGCGCTGCTGACCCAGTACTTCGCCGGCTTTCTCGTCGCGGCGGAGGCGATCGGCTTGCTGTACCGCGCCCGGAGTCGCCTGGCAGTCGTGGTGGTGGCGGCGCAGGGGGTGGTGGAGCTCGCCCTGATCCCCCACCTGGTGAGTCACGCTTCGCACCCGACGGGCTGGATCGACCAGTTTCCGCTCTCGATCCGGATCGAGCAGGTGCCGGTCGCGTTCGCGATCAACACCTTGTACCGCAGCTCGCTCGTCACCTACGGCCTGTGGGGCGCGGCGGTGCTCGCAGGCTGCCTGATCGTGCTGCTCGTGATCGGCGCGGACGGCGCCGAGCTGCGCGGCGCCGGCCTCGCCGCGGGGCTCGCTGGCGCGGTGCTGCTGATCCCGCTCGCGCTCGCGGTGCTCGGGCACGACTACTACGAGGCGCGCGCTCTGATGCCGGCCTGGATCCCGCTGGCGGTCGTGATCGGCGCGGCCTGCGCGGCGCCCCGCCTCGCCGCCGCCGGCGCCGGCGCCGTGCTTGCGCTCGCGCTGGCGGCGCTGTTTGTCTATGGCGCGATCCGGATCCAGGGCAGCCCGCCATATCAGCGGCCAAACTGGCGCGGCGTCGCCGGCGCCCTTGGCGCCGCCGACACGAACCGCGCGATCGTCGCCTACGACGGCACCTTCGCGAGCGCTCCGCTGGCGATCTATCTGCCGGGCGTGCCGTGGACTGGCTCGGGACAGACGCCGCAGACGGGCGAAGCGCCCGTGACGGTCGGGGAGGTGGACGTGGTCGGCAGCTCGTGGCAGACGCCCGCGGCCAAGCTGCCGACGGGGGTCAGGCTGCTCGGATCGCGGGTCGTCGACGGCTACCTGGCGGCCCGATTCTCGCTCGCGCCGGCCTGGCGGGCGAGCCCGGCCGCGATCGGCGCCCGCGCTTCGCAGCTGCTCGGACCGGGGCCTCCGGGGCCGGCGGTGCTGATCCAGTATCGATCCGCATAAGCTTCGCTCACATGAGGCAGCTGCAAGCCCGGATCGCACTGCTCGCGGCGGCGGCGGCGCTGGCGGGCGGAGCGCTGGCCGCTCCCTCCGCGCTGGCCGCTCCCAATCCCGTGATCACGGACTGCAACGCCCACGGCGGCCTCTCCCAGCACTACACGGTCGCCGAGCTCAGGGCGGCGCTGAACGCGATGAGCGCCACCGTCAAGGAGTACACCAACTGCTACGACGTGATCAACCGCGCGCTGCTGGCCGCGATCAGCGGCCAGCACCTGGGCGGCGGCGGCTCGGGCGGCTCGGGCGGCTCGCTGCTCCCCACGCCCGTGATCGTGATCCTGGTGGCGCTCGTGCTCGCGGCCGCGACCTTCGGGGCGATCGCGGTCCGGCGCAGACGGGCACCGCCCGGCTCGCAGCCCGAGACAAGGCGCCCCTGAGCCCGCTCTACACTGGGGCGATGGCCTCAGAGCGCCAGATCCACGTCGGAGAGGTGGCGATCGGCGGCGGCGCGCCGGTCGCCGTGCAGACGATGACCAAGACCGAGACCGCCGATCTGCAGGCGACGATGGACCAGATCGGGCGCGTCGCGCAGGCGGGTGCCGACCTGGTACGCGTCGCGGTGCCGCGCGAGCAGGACGCCGCGGCGCTCGAGACGATCGTCAGGCGATCGCCGATCCCCGTGATCGCCGACATCCACTTCAACTACACCCTGGCGCTGAAGGCGCTCGACGCCGGCGCCCACTGCGTGCGGCTGAACCCCGGCAACATCGGCGGGCCGGACAAGGTCGCGCTGATTGCGGCGCGGGCCACGGAGCTCGGCACGCCGCTGCGGATCGGGGTCAACTCCGGCTCGCTGCCCAAGCACCTGCACGAGTTGGAGCGCGAGAACCCCGTCGAGGCGCTCGTGACCGCGGCGGTCGCGTTCGTCGAGCTGATGGAACGGCTCGAGTTCGAGAACTTCAAGGTCTCGATCAAGTCGACGAGCGTTCCCAACACGATCGCTTCCAACCGCCTGCTCGCGCAGCGGATCCCGTATCCGCTGCACCTCGGGATCACCGAGGCGGGCACCAAGTGGTCGGGCTCGCTCAAGTCCGCGGTCGGGCTGGGCACGCTGCTGGCGGACGGGATCGGGGACACGATCCGGATCTCGCTGTCGACCTTCCATGCCGAGGAAGAGGTGAAGGTCGCGTGGGAGATCCTCAAGGCGCTGCACCTGCGCCAGCGCGGGCCGGTGCTGATCGCATGCCCCACCTGCGGCCGGCTCCAGTTCGACATGGACACGGTCGTCGCCGAGATCGAGCGTCGGCTGGAGGCCTACGACGAGCCGATCGAAGTCGCGGTGCTGGGCTGCGCCGTGAACGGAATCGGTGAGGCCTCGCACGCGGACTTCGGGATCACCGGGGCCAAGAACGAAGGCCTCGTGTTCAGCCGCGGCAAGCCGCTTCGCAAAGTGCCCCAGGAGCTGCTCGTGCAGACGCTGTTCGCCGAGATCGACAAGTACGTCTCCTCGCGAAAGGTGGACGTCGACGCCGGGGCGGCCGAGCAGGGGGCGCGGTGGCTGGAGCGGATCGAAGCCGAGAACGCGGACGAGCTCACGCCCGAGCGGCTGGCGGCGCTCGAGGCAGCCGCCGCGGACGGTCAGCCGCCGCTCGACGAGGCCCTCTCGCCGGTCGCCGGTCGCCGCTTCACCAGGACCTGATTCCTGCCGGCGGCGGCCCGGCTATCCGCCGGCGCGCTCGAAGCCCTCGGCGACCTTGGACCAGTTGACCACGTTCCACCAGGCGTCGATGTAGTCGGGGCGGCGGTTCTGGTACTTCAGGTAGTAGGAGTGCTCCCACACGTCGACGCCCAGCAGCGGCGTCTTGCCATCGCTGATCGGGTTGTCCTGGTTGGCCGTCGAGACCACCGCCAGACCGGAGCCGTCGTGGACGAGCCACGCCCAACCCGACCCGAAGCGGTTCACGCCGGCGTCCTTGAACTTGGCCTTGAACTCGTCGAACGATCCGAACGCGGACTCGATCGCCGATTGCAGTGCCCCGTCGGGCTCGCCGCCCGCATCAGGCGCCATCCATTCCCAGAACAGCGAGTGGTTGTAGTGGCCGCCGCCGTTGTTGCGCACCGGCGTGCGCTTGTCCTCGGGCAGCGAGCCCAGGTCCTGGAGCACCTCTTCGATCGGTTTGCCATCCCATTGCGTGCCCTCCAGGGCGCCGTTGGCCTTGTCCACGTAGGCCTGGTGGTGCTTGTCGTGGTGGAAGCGCATCGTCTGCTCGTCGATGTGCGGCTCGAGCGCGTTGTAGTCGTAGGGCAGCGGCGGGACCGAGTAGGCCATCGCGAGGCTCCTTTATCGGAATGAGGTGATTGAGCTGTTCTTATCAGACCGGCGGCGCGCGCCGATCGAGCGCTCGGGCGGCGGCGACCGGGGCTCTGCTGGCCGCTGGGTAGGCTTCGATCCCCGGTGACGCTCCTGTCCTCCTACTTCCTGCCGACCGAGCGCGAGCCGCCCGCCGACGCCGAGGCGATCTCGCACCAGCTGATGGTCCGCGCCGGCCTGGTCCGCCAAGTCGGCAGTGGCCTGTGGTCGTGGTTGCCCGCTGGCTGGCGCGTGCACCAGCGGATCGTGCAAATCGTGCGCGAGGAGATGAACGCGATCGGCGGTCAGGAGCTGCTGATGCCGGTGCTGCATCCCGCCGAACCGTGGCGACGGAGCGGCCGCTACGGGATCGAGGAGCTGTTCAAGCTCAAGGACCGCCGCGGAGCCGAGATGGTCTTGGCGATGACCCACGAGGAGATCGTCACCGGCCACGTGGGCGCCGCGATCCAGTCCTATCGCCAGCTGCCGCTGATCCTCTACCACTTCCAGATCAAGGAACGCGACGAGCCCCGCCCCCGCGCCGGGGTGCTGCGCACGCGCGAGTTCATCATGAAGGACGCCTACACCTTCGACCGCGGTCCGGAAGGGCTGGACGCCGCCTACGAAAAGCACGTGGCGGCCTATGACCGGATCTGCGACCGCTGCGGTCTGGAGTGGTACCGGGTCGAGGCCGACGTCGGGATGATGGGCGGGCTGGGCGCGCACGAGTACATGGCGCCGTGCGCGGCCGGCGAGAACGAGGTGGCCCTGGCCGCCGGGTACGCCGCCAACGTGGAGGTCGCGAGCGCGGACCCGCGCCCCGTCGCGCTACCGGCCGGGCTCGACTCGCCGCAGCTGATCGACACCCCCGGCTTGACCACCGTCGAGCAGCTGTCCGGCGCGCTCGAGGTCCCCCCGGGTGCGCTGCTGAAGGCCTTCCCGGTCGTGCTCGACGACGAGTCGATGCGCCTCGTGGTGATCCGCGGCGACCACCGGATCAACGAGATCAAGCTGCGCTCCGCGCTGGGTGGCGAGTTCAGGACCGCTCGGCGCGAGGAGGTACAAGCGCGACTGGGACCGCCCGGGTTCATCGGCCCGGTCGGCGCACAGGTTCCGGTGCTGCTCGACCAGGCGGTGGCTCCAGGCGCCTACGTGACCGGCTCGGGTCGGGTGGACGCCCATCTGCGCGGCGTGGAGCCAGGGCGCGACTTCAGCTACGAGACCGTCGACGTCCGCGCGGTGATGGCCGGCGACACGATCAACGGCAGCGAGCTCAGGATCGAGCCGGCGATCGAGATCGGCAACATCTTCAAGCTCGGGACCCGCTACTCGGAGCCGCTCGGCGCCACCTACCTCGACGAGTCCGGCAACACGGAGCTGATCTGGATGGGGAGCTATGGCTTCGGGCCGGCGCGCGCCGCCGCGGCGGCGGTCGAGCAATTTGCCGACGAGCGGGGGATCTCCTGGCCGCGGACGATCGCGCCATTCGACATCCAGCTGGTGGTGTTGGGAAAGCCCGGCAGCCAGGAGCGCGAGCTCGCCGACCGGCTGTATCGCGAGCTCCAGGAGATGGGCTTGCGCACGCTGTACGACGAGCGCGACATCGGGCCGGGAGAGAAGTTCGCCGACGCCGAGTTGCTCGGCTGCCCGCTGCGCGTCACGGTCGGCCCGCGGTCGCTCGCCGCGGGCGAGATCGAAGTCCAGGTCCGCCGCGGGCGCCGGTCGCTGACCGGCCCGGTCGCGGAGGCCGCCGGTGCGGTGGCGGAGCTGTGGCAGGGGCTTCCCTGAGGGCGGCCTGATCGGCAGCGGCGGCGCGTGAACCCGCCGGTCAGCAAGCGCAGGCTGTTCGGCATCGACCGCTCGGGGCCGCCCCCCGAGTCGACCCGCTCCGGCCGCCCGCTCAATCCGTGGACGATCCCCAACGCGATCGGCTACGCGCGGCTCGCAGCGATCCCGGCGTTTCTCGCGGTGGCGCTGTCGAGCCGGCACGGGCACGACGCGCTCGCCGCGGCGCTGTTCGCGGCGATCGGCTGGGCCGACTACCTGGATGGCTTCGCGGCCAGGCTCACCGGCCAGTACAGCCGCCTGGGAGCGCTGCTCGATCCGCT
>JAFAZB010000460.1 GCA_019240015.1 Solirubrobacterales bacterium | reverse complement strand
ATCCCCGCCCTCGTACGATGTGTGCATGGACCGAAGCGCGGTCAAGATCAAGTTCTGCGGGATCACCAACCTTCACGATGCGCGGGCCGCGATCGAGGCCGGTGCGTGGGCGATCGGCCTGAACTTCTGGCCGCACTCGCCGCGCCGGTGCGACCCCCAGGTTGCCGCGGAGATCGCCGCTGCGGTCAAACGGCAGGTGGAGGTGGTGTGCATCTTCGTCAATCCCACCTTGGCCGAGCTGAGCCAGACCGCGGAGACGGTCGGTGCGACGATGCTCCAGCTGCACGGTGACGAGGGCCCTGCGATGTGCGCCGAAGCGGCTCGACGTACCGGTTGCAAAGTGATCAAGGCGGCTCGGGTGCGCAGCCGCGCCGACATCCAGGCGCTGTCGCCGTTTCACACCGATTACCACCTGCTCGACGGCCACACGCCGGGCGTTCCCGGGGGCACCGGAGGAACGTTTGCCTGGGAGCTGGCGCGCGAGCACCGCGGCACGGTGCCGATGATCCTCTCCGGCGGCCTCAGCGACACAAACGTCGTGGAGGCGATCACGGTCGTGCGTCCGTTCGCGGTCGACGTCGCGAGCGGAGTGGAGCGTGCGCCTGGCCAGAAGGACGTCGCCAAGCTGGAGCGGTTCGCCGCCGCGGTGAGGACAGCCAGTTCACTTACGGTGGCCGCCCGATGACCGCCGTCGAGCACCGCTTCGGCCCGTACGGCGGTCAGTACGTTCCCGAGACCCTGATGCCGGGGTTGGCCGAGCTCGAGGCCGCCTGGCTCGCGGTCCGCGACGATCGGGGCTTCAAGGACGAGCTCGACGCGCTGCTGCGCGACTACGTCGGGCGCCCCTCGCCGCTCTACCTGGCTGCCCGTCTCAGCAAGGACCTCGGCCACCCTGTGTACCTCAAGCGCGAGGACCTCAACCACACCGGGGCACACAAGATCAACAACGCCCTGGGTCAGGCGCTGCTCGCCAAGCGCATCGGCAAGCGCCGGATCATCGCCGAGACCGGCGCGGGTCAGCACGGGGTGGCCGCGGCGACGGCGTGCGCGCTGCTGGACCTGGAATGCGTGGTCTACATGGGCACCGAGGACATGCGCCGACAGAAGCCCAACGTCGAGCGGATGGGGCTGCTGGGGGCGCACGTCGAGCCGGTGGAGGCTGGGGTTCGGACACTCAAGGAGGCCGTCTCCGCCGCAATCCGCGACTGGGTGACGAACGTCGAGAGTACGCACTACATCATCGGCTCCTGCGTTGGCCCCGCCCCATATCCGGCGCTGGTGCGCGATCTCCAGCGCGTGATTGGCGACGAGGCGCGGGCCCAGATCCTGGAGCGAACCGGACGCCTCCCCGACCGCCTGATCGCCTGCGTGGGCGGGGGCTCGAACGCGATCGGGATGTTCGTGCCGTTCCTCGACGACCACGACGTCCAGTTGATCGGGGTGGAAGCGGGCGGCGAAGGACTCGATTCGGGACGCCACGGCGCGCCCCTGACCGCGGCGGGACTGCCAGGCGTACTGCACGGGGCCTTCTCGGCCGTGATCCAGGACGAGGACGGCCAGATCCTCGAAGCCCACTCGATCTCAGCCGGTCTCGACTATCCGGGGAGCGGCCCCGAGCACGCCTGGCTGCGAGACCTGGGCCGCGCCCGCTACGTCGCGGTCAGTGACCGAGAGGCGCTGGACGCGTTCGCGCGCGTGGCACGGCTGGAGGGGATTATTCCTGCCCTGGAGAGCGCGCACGCGCTGGCCTGGGCACTGTCCAACCCCGCCGGCGAGCTCGACCTGATCTGCCTGTCCGGCCGGGGCGACAAGGATCTGGCCGAGGCGCTGGCCGAGCTCGAGCGGAGCTGAGCTGCGCCGTGGAGCGCGCCGTCACTGGGGCCATACCGGGCGTCGAGCGGATCGCCGAGGCGTTCTCATCGGCGCGCGCTGACGGTCGCCGCGCGGCCCTGATGCCGTACCTGATGGGCGGCTTTCCCGATCTCGCCACCTCGGCTGAGATAGGCCTCGCCTACGCGCGCGCCGGCGCCGACCTGGTCGAGCTCGGGGTGCCGTTCTCCGACCCACTGGCCGACGGTCCGGTGATCCACGCCGCGGGAAGCGCTGCCTTGCGCGCGGGCGCGACGTTGCCGGGCGTCTTGGAGGTCGGCCGCGCGCTCGCCGAGCGGGTTCCCGTGGTGGTGATGTGCTACGCGAACCTGATCGTCACACGGGGGCTGGAGCGGTTCGCCGACGCGCTCGTCGACTCCGGCGCGAGCGGCCTGATCGTCCCCGACCTCCCCGTCGAGGAGTCAGAGCAGGCGCTGGCAGCGTGCGACGAGCGCGGGCTGGCGCTGGTGCCGCTGGCGGCGCCAACCACGCCCGAGCAGCGGCTCGCGCGGATTGGCGCTCAGGCGCGCGGCTTTCTATACGCGGTGTCGCTGACGGGCACGACGGGCGAGCGCGGCCGACTCGATCAGGGGCTCGCGACGGTGCTTGCGCGCGTCGCGCGCCACACGGCGGTGCCGGTCGCGGTCGGGTTCGGGATCGGCACTCCCGAGCAGGCCGCCGCCGCCGCGGCGGCCGGCGCCGATGGCGTGATCGTGGGCAGCCGGCTCGTCCGCGCGGCCGGCGAGGCGGCCGATCCTGCCGCCGCGGTCAGCGAGCTGCTGCGGGGATTCGCAAGCGCGCTGGCGGGACCGCTGAGTTAGGATCTCTGCCGATGGGCTTGATTCTCACCGGCACCGCTGGACTGGCCCTGTGGATCGTCCTGTGGGCACTGGACGTGAGCGGTTTCGACGCGATCCTGATCGCGGTGCTGATGGTCCTGGTGGCGATCGCCGTCCGCAACCTGCTGCCGTTCCTTCCCGGCCGGCGGGACTAGTCGCCTAGGCCGATGGGCAGCGGCGTGCTGGCACGTGGCCGGACGATCACGGTTTGCGCGGCCGCTGCGTTGGTGGGCTGCCTGTCGGGCTGCACCCAAGCCAGCAACTCGACGATCACCGTTAGCGGCCGGACGCTGTCGATCTACGCCAGCGAGCCTCCGGGCGGAGCTGGCGGCCAACAAGCCCGCGACGCGATCGCCGCCGAGCAGCTGGCGCTCCAACAGGCTGGCGGTCAGGCCGGCAAGTTCCGGATCAACTTCGTCAAGCTCGCAGGCAAGGAGCCATCGGCCAACGCCCGCTCGGCGATCGAAGACCCGAGCACGATCGCCTACCTGGGCGAGCTGGTCCCTGGGACCTCCTGGATCTCGATCCAGATCACCAACGAACAAGGTGTGCTCGAGGTCAGCCCGCTCGACACCGCCGCCTACCTGACCCAGCCGAGCTCGGTCGTCCCGGGAGCGCCTGGCCGCTACTACCCATCCAGCAAAACCTACGGCGACACATTCGCCCGGGTGGTCCCCACCACCGCCCAGGAGGCTCGGGCAGATGTGGCCGAGCTCCCGGCGCTGGGCGTGCGCAAGCTGTACGTGGCGAGCGACGGCCAGCCGTACGGCTCCGCGCTAGCGGACGCTGTCGCAGGGGACGCAGCGGCGACGATCCCCGTGGCCAGAGGGGCCGCCGACCCCGCGAGCTTCAAGCGCTCGGGGGCGAACGCGGCGTTCTTCGGTTCGTCGTCGGAGCCCGACTCGGCGCACCTGTTCGACGCGCTGGCCGCGGAGAGCCCGAACGCCAAGCTGCTCGCTCCCTCGGCGCTGTACGACGATGCCTTTGCCTCGAGCCTGGCGCCGGCCGCGCAACGCAACGCATACGTCTCCTCGCCGGGATTCCTCAGCCAGGACCTCCCGGCCGCCGGGGTCAAGTTCGTGGCCGACTTCAAGGCGGCATATGGACACGATCCCGCCCCGTCGGCGATCTTCGGCTACGAGGCGATGGCGGCGGTGCTCGATGTGATACGGGAAGCGAGCTCGGCCGCCAACAGCCGTGCCGCCGTGGTCCGCGACTTTCTCGAGATCCGGGACCGCCCGTCGGTGCTGGGCACCTACTCGATCGTGCATGGCGACACCACGCTCGCCCCGTTCGTGCTCAGCCGCATCCAGGGCGGTAGGTTGGTCCGCTACAAGTTCGTCGCAGCGCAAGGTTGATTGACGCACGACCGGGGAGGCGGACCAAGGTAGCGCTGGCGGCAGTCGCGCTAGCCGCGCTCGGAGTCCTGCCAGGCTGCGGCGCCGGCGCCGGCGGGCCGCCCGGAGACCGGATCGCGGGCCACACGCTCACGATCTACGTGAGCGTGCCGATGGAGGGCGCCTCGCGGGTCAGTGGCCAGGCGATCATCAACGGCGCCCAGCTCGCGCTGGCTCGGGCGCGGTCGAGGGTCGGCTCCTACCGGATCGCCTTCAAGCGGCTCGACGACGCCACCCCGCAGCGTGCTCAGTGGGATCCGGGGGTGACCACTCAGAACGCGCGCACGGCGGTCAACGACAGGACTACGATCGGTTACATCGGTGAGCTCGACTCGGGGGCCAGCGCGATCTCGATCCCGCTGCTGAACCGGGCCGGGATCGCGCAGATCAGCCCCTCCAGCACCTCGGTCGGGCTCACCTCGAGTGCCCCCGGGGCCTCTCCCGGTGAGCCGCAGAAGTATTACCCCACCGGGACACGCACCTATGCGCGGGTGGTTCCCAACGACGCGGTCCAGGCGGTGGTCCAGGTGTCGCTTCAGCGAAGCATGGGCTGCGTCGCGACGTACGTGCTCGAAGACGGCGGCGTCGACGGCGACGACACCGCGAGCAGCTTCGACGCCTTCGCACAGACCGGGGGCCTTCGGGTGATCGCCACCCAGGTGTTCCAGCGGGGCGCTGCCGACTACAGCTCGCTCGCCGCCAGCGTTGCTCGCTCGGGAGCCGACTGCGTGCTGGTCAGCGCGATCCCCGAGTCCGGTGCCGCGCTGCTCACCAAGCAGGTCGCGGCGGCGCTGCCGAACGCCAGGATTTTCGGCTCCGCGGGGCTGGCCGAGAGTACTTACGCCGATCCCGCGCAGGGTGGCATTCCGACGTCGATCGACCCCCGCGTGTTGATCACCGTTGCGACGCTTGCGCCGAGTGCCTATCCAGCTGCTGGGCGGCAGTTCATGCTGACCTATTCGCAGCTGTACGGGATGCCCCAGCCGGCAGCAATCGACGGCTACGAGGCGATGAGCTTGCTGCTCGCGGCGATCGGACGGGCCACCCACGGGGGTACGAAGACAGCGCGGCGCTCCAACGTGGTCGCAGCGGTCTTCGCCACTCGCAACCGCCGCAGCGTGCTCGGCACCTACAGCATCGACCACGACGGCGACACGACCCTGACGCGCTATGGGGTCTATCGGGTCGTCGCTGGGAGGCTGAGCTTCTGGAAGGCGGTCGAGGGCTGAAGCGCTTCGCAGCGACGAGCAGCGCCGCGCACGGGCCCCTGTTGGCGTTTCGTTAGGGCTGGTCCACTAGGCGGGCACCGGCGCTTGCTGGGACTCTGGCGCGGGACTAGTGTGCCCGCCACGAGAGGTCACCGGCGAGGCCGGAACTACATAAGAGGAGGACTATGAGTTATCTCGGCAAGGCGATCAGGGCCTTCCTGGTCGTCGGATCCGTGGTCGCGATCGGCGCCTGCGGCAGCAGTAGCAAGAGCAGCTCGAGTGGGGGCGGCGGCGGTGGCGGCGGCAAAACGGTCGACGTGTACTCGAGCCTGCCGCTCCAGGGAGCGTCGACTGCCCAGACAGATCCGATGGTCAACGGGATCAAGCTCGCGCTGTCCGAGGCCGGCAACAAGGCTGGTCAGTGGACGGTCAACTACCAGTCGCTCGACGACTCGACCGCCGCTGCCGGCAAGTGGGATCCCGGCCAGACCGCGGCCAACGCCCGCAAGGCGGCCGCCGACAAGAAAGCGGTCTACTACATCGGCGAGTTCAACTCTGGCGCCAGCGAGGTCTCGATCCCGATCCTCAACCAGGGCGGGATCGCGCAGGTCAGCCCCGCAAATACCTACGTCGGTCTGACCACGAACCTCCCGGGCAGCGCCCCCGGTGAGCCGCAGAAGTACTACCCGACGGGCAACCGCACCTACCTGCGGATCGTGCCGATCGACTCGATCCAGGCCGCAGCCGACCTGATGGCGATGAAGCAGGCGGGCTGCACGAAGGTGGCGGTGGCCAACGACAAGGAGGCCTACGGCGCTGGTCTGGCCACGCTGCTCGGGTTGGAGAAGGGCTTCTACGGGGTCACGATCGCCAGTAACACCGGGATCGATCCCACCGCGCCCAACTTCCGCTCCTATGCGGCCACGGTCAAGGGGCAGGGAGCCGACTGCTTCTTCTTCGCGGGCATCGTCTCCAACGGAGCGGTGCAGATCACCAAGGACGTCCACGCGGCGCTTCCCACCGCCAAGATCTTCGGCGGCGACGGCGTCTGCACCTCGTCCTACACGGGAGCCTCGAAGGGCGGCGTCCCGGCGGCGATCGACCCGCTGCTGGAGTGCACCGTCGCCACCCAGAACCTCACCTCCTATCCGGGCGGTAAGACGTTCCTGGCGGCATACAAGGCCAAGTACGGAGACGCCAATCCCGACCCGTACGCGATCTACGGCTATGAGGCGATGAAGCTGGGGCTCGACACGATCGCCAGCGTCGGCGCCCAGGGCAACAGCCCGTCGGCTGTCCTGAAGGCGCTGTTCGCGACCACCAACCGCAGCTCGGTGCTCGGGACCTATGGCTTCGACAAGAACGGAGACACCACGCTGAAGTCCTACGGCCTGTACAAGGTCGGTTCGGACGGAACCCCGGTGTTCTTCAAGACGCTGACTCCGACCAAGACGGTCGGCTCGTCCTGAGCTAGGCAGCTACTCGGAGGGGGCGCCTTGGCGCCCCCTCCGAGTTCTCCACGCTCCATACTCCGCACGGACCCGTGGAAGCGAGCTCGATATCCCCGAGGATGCCGGCGGTTCCGGCGCGCCCGCTGGCGCTGGTGCGCCGCTACCTCGGACGCTGGGGGCTGTTGGCGGCACTCGCCGCACTGCCGATCTACTACGGGATTCGGGACCTCACCCACGGCTATCAGGCGGGCGTGGTGGCCGGGCATCCGGTCATCCAGCACGACCTCAGCCGGCTCGGCTTCAACCTCGCGCAAGGATTGTCGAACGGGGCCATCTGGGCGCTGATCGCGATCGGCTACACGCTGGTGTACGGGATCATCGAGCTGATCAACTTCGCCCACGGCGACGTGTTCATGGTCGGCTCGTTCACCGCCGCCGGCTTCTGGGGCTCGATCGGGCTCGGCGCCGCCACCGGCACGATCGGCTTGATCGGCGGCCTGATCCTGACCTTGATCGTGTCGATGGCTGTCTGCGGCTCGCTCAACGTGCTGATCGAGCGCGTGGCTTACCGCCCGCTGCGGGGGGCGCCCAAGCTGGCGCCGCTGATCACCGCGGTGGGGTTCTCTTTCATCCTCCAGAACGTGGGTCTCTTGTGGCGGGGCGGCTCGCCTCAGGGCGTGACCGATCTGGTCCACGAGCAGAGCACCGTGTTCAACATCTCAGGCGTCCCGATCGTGCGCGGCTACATCCTCGCGCTGGCGGTGATGGTGCCGCTGGTGTTCGGGTTGGCCTGGTTCATCAGCAACACCCGCGCCGGGCGGGCGATGCGAGCCACCGCGCAGGACCCCGAGGCCGCGCGGCTGATGGGGATCAACGTCAACGCCACGATCTCGCTGACGTTCCTGCTCGGCGGCATGTTGGCCGGCGCCGCCGGGCTGGTGTATGCGCTGTACGAGACTAACGTTTGGTACTTCCAGGGCTTCGAGGCGGGCCTGATCGCCTTCACGGCCGCGGTGATGGGTGGCATCGGGAATGTCCGCGGCGCCGTTCTTGGCGGCCTGATCATCGGGGTCATCCAGGCGCTGTCGGATTCCCGGATGGGCCCGCAATGGACCGAGGCGGTCGTCTTCGGCTACCTGATCGTGATCATGATCCTGCGCCCGCGAGGGCTGCTCGGCGAGGAGATCAGAGAGGCGGGATGAGCGAGCTGATCGCGCAGCTCAAGGAGTGGCGGGACACCGCGCAGCGCGTCCTGCCCCCGTGGTGGAGCAAGGCACTGGCCGGCGCTTTGATCGTGATCGGCGTCGTGCTGCCGTTCTTCTTCTCGAACTCGAGCGGCTTCATGAACGCGACGATCATCGCGGTCGCGTTCGCCGTGATGTCGCTCGGCCTCAATGTGGTGGTGGGGTTCGCCGGCCTGTTGGACCTCGGCTACGTGGCGTTCTACGCGCTGGGCGCATATTCGCTGGGGTGGTTCGGATCAGGGTTCTTCTTCAAGGCGCATGTGCATCTCGGGGTCTCGCCGGTCGCCAGCACGCTGCCCGGGATCCACCTCAACTTCCTGCTGATCCTGGTCTGTGCGGCGCTGATCTGCGCCGTCGCAGGGGTGATCATCGGCCTGCCGACGCTGCGCCTGCGGGGCGACTACATCGCGATCGTGACGCTCGCATTCGGCGAGATCATCGGCGTTGTCGCGGTCAATGGGCAGAGCGTGCACGTCGGCGGGGGCATGACCCTGACCGCCGGGAACCTCGGGATCAGCGCGGTCGATGCGCCCTACTTCCCCGGGATCGGGCTGTTCAACTTGCTCAACCTGAGGCCGTGGTACTGGTTGATCTACGGGATCCTCGTGCTGGTCCTGTTCGTCAACCTCCGGCTGCGCGACTCGCGCCTGGGCCGGGCCTGGATCGCGCTGCGCGAGGACGAGGTGGCGGCGGTGTCGATGGGAATCCCCGCCGTGCGTACCAAGCTGATGGCGTATGCGATCGGCGCGACCTTTGGCGGCATGTCGGGTGCCTTCCTCGGGACCTACTACACCGAGGTCAACGCCGGCCAGTTCCAATTCGGATTCTCGATCTTCGTGCTGGCGATGGTGATCATCGGCGGCCTTGGCTCGATCTGGGGCGCGGTCGTCGGGGGCCTGCTGCTCGGATACATCAACAACTGGCTGATTCCCGACGTGCTCAACAACTTGCCCTCCAAGCTTGGACTCAACTTCCCGCTGACCGAGGTCGAATTCGGCATCTTCGGCTTCTTGCTGGTGATGGTGATGGTCCTTCGCCCGCAGGGGCTGGTGCCGGAGCGCCGGCGTCGGATGGAGCTGACCGCCGAGATTGCGGCCGAGGACGCGCAGCTGATGGAGGGCACCCGGTGAGCGTCGGCACCTACGCCCCCGGCGCCACGTCGATGATCCGCACCGAGCAGGTCACCAAGGAGTTCGGCGGGCTGGTCGCGGTCGACCGCGTCTCGCTGGAGGTGCCCCGCCATTCGATCGTGTCGCTGATCGGGCCCAACGGCGCCGGCAAGACCACGCTGTTCAACATGCTGACCGGCCTATACAAGCCGAGTGCCGGCAGAATCGTGCTCGGCGAGCGCGACGTCACCCGCGCGCGCCCGGACGTGATCACCGGCCTGGGCGTCGCCCGGACGTTCCAGAACATCCGCCTGTTCGGCGCGATGAGCGCGCTGGAAAACGTGATGATCGGCGCCCACGCCAGGATGCGGGCTGGACTGTTCGGGTCGATCCTGCGCCCGCCGTGGGTGACACGCGAGGAGCGTGCAGTCCGCGAGCGCGCCCGCGAGCTGCTCGCCTACGTCGGGCTGGGGCCGACAGCCTTCGACCAGCTCGGCGCCCAGCTCTCCTACGGCGACCAGCGCCGGGTCGAGATCGCCAGGGCGCTCGCCAGCAGGCCGCAGCTGCTGCTGCTCGACGAGCCGACCGCCGGCATGAACCCGCAGGAGTCGGTGTCGCTGACCGAGTTCATGCGCAAGCTTCGCGACGAGCTCGAGCTCACGATCCTGCTGATCGAGCACGACATGAAGGTCGTGATGGATGTCTCCGAGCGCGTCACCGTGCTCGATCACGGCGAGAAGATCGCCGAGGGACCCCCGTCCGAGGTCCGCGCCGACCCGCGCGTGATCGAGGCCTACCTGGGCAAGCAGCGGTGACCCTGCTCGAGGTCTCGGACATCCGTGCGCGCTACGGCTCGATCGAGGCGCTCAAAGGCGTCTCGCTGACCGTCGAGGAGGGGGAGGTGGTGACGCTGATCGGCTCAAACGGCGCCGGCAAGTCGACCACGCTGCGCTCGATCTCGGGGCTGACGCCGGCGAGCGCCGGCGAAATCACGTTCGCTGGCGAGGAGATCACCCGGGTTCCGGCGCACGAGATCGTGGTCCGGGGGATCGCGCTGGCCCCCGAAGGCCGCCACTGCTTTCCGCGAATGACCGTCAGGGAGAATCTCGAGCTAGGCGCCCACCGCCGGCCCAGGGCGGGGATCGCCGACGACCTGGAGCGTGTGTTCGAGCTTTTTCCGCGCCTCAGCGAGCGCCAACGCCAGAAGGCGGGCACGATGTCCGGCGGCGAGCAGCAGATGCTCGCGATCGGCCGCGCGCTGATGGCCCGGCCCAAGCTGCTGATGCTCGACGAGCCCTCGATGGGGATCGCCCCGATCCTCGTCGAGCGCATCTACGAGACGATCGCCGAGATCAACCGTGCCGGAGTGGCGATTCTGCTGGTCGAGCAGAACGCGAACTACGCGCTCGAGATCTCCAAGCGCGGATACGTGCTGGAGACCGGACGGGTGGTACTCGCCAACAACTCGTCGCAACTACGCGACGATCCCGAGGTGCAACGGGCGTATCTGGGGACATGACCATCGGAGCGGCATGAGCATCGGAGCGGCATGACCCTGTACGCGGCGGTCGGCGCCAAGGCGCTCTACCTGCTGTTCGCGTGGCTCGTGTCGGCCGCCGCTGCCTCCTGGCTGTCTGACCGCAAGGGCTATGGGGAGCGGGTCGGGCTGACGTTCGGCCTGCTGCTGTCGGTGGTCGGGCTGCTGATCGTGCTGCTCCTGCCGGGACGACCCGGGTCGCGCTGGAAGCGCGAGGGAGTGCTGCCTCGGCTGAAGGGGCGGGGCGGAGGCTAGGCGCCCCCCCGGCTAGGGGCGAGTCAGGCGCCCGTCTGCCGAGGCTCGGCCCGGACCAGCGCCTGCGCGATCCGTGCCGTCACCGCGTAGGGCTCGTGCTCCATTTGCAGCCAGGTGACACGCGCCGTCGCGATCCCAGCGGCGGCCAGCTTGCTCCCCTTCGCGCGATCGTGCTCGAACGCGCTGCGGGTGGCGTGGTATGCGTACCCGTCGACCTCCACCACCAGCCGGTGCCCGGGCCAGAAGAAATCGACCTCGAACCCTTCGACCCTGACGTTGAGCAACGGTTCGGGCAGCCCAGCCGAACGGACCAAGCCGAGGAAGCGCTCCTCGGCCTGGGAGCGGGTGAAGGTCGAGCCTGGATGCCGCTCGATCAGCGACCCCAGCCGCGCGGCGCCGCGTATGCCGCTCGCGCGACCGAGGATCTCGGCGATCTCATCGAGGCGGACGATCCGGCGGACGAGGGCCTCGTCGAGTGCCCGCTCGAGCTCACGCGCGCTGAGGTCAGGAGCGATGTCGAGCAGGGTGCGCGCAGGCGCGGTGACGGGCAGCTGCTCTCGCACCCGGATGTCCCGTGGCCGTAGAGCACGGCTGCGATGGATTCGGATCCCCGCGCGGCGGATCTGATGGGTGGTTACCGTCACATGGATCGGAGCTGATGGCTGTGGCGGCCGGATCCGCCACAGTTCGGCGGCGCTCTCGTGGCTGAGAAGTCCGCCCCGGGGGCATGCGAGCAGCGCCGCCGTCTCGTTTCCCCAGGGGATGGGAGCCAGGTGACCGACCGCGTAGACGCCGGGGTGCAAGCGATGAAGCCAGCGGTGGACGAGCATCGTCTGGATCATGCTCGCGGTGATCCCGACCGCCAGCAGCTGCCGGCGGGCCACCCGGCCGCGCTGCGCCCCAGCGATCGCCGCGAGCTTCTGGTCTCGGCCGCCCGCGACCGTCAAAAGATCCCACTGGCCCAGCACCTTCACCCGGTGGGTCCGCTGATGATCAGCTGGCCGTCTCTGCTGCGCACTCCCCGACGCGACCCTCGACCTGGTTGCGATCTGTTGCGATTCCTCACGCCCCGGGGCGGATTCGGCGTGCAGGCGGTCTGATCCGTCGCTCATCCGCGCGAGCATTGCGCACCGTGCGCCGCGCGTCAGCGATATCGCGATTTCTTGGCACGGATGTCACGTTGGTGCCACACAGGCGCGACGCGCAGTCGCGGATCCGTCACGAGGGCGAAGTCCTCGGAGCCCCGCGCGCGCCGCCCGCCCGAAGTCCGCGCCGCCCGCGCCGCCCCGCGCGCGCCGCCCGCCCGAAGTCCGCGCCCCCCGCGAAGCCCCGCGCGCGCCGCCCGCCCGAAGTCCGCGCCCCGGCCCCCTGTC
>JAFAZB010000459.1 GCA_019240015.1 Solirubrobacterales bacterium | reverse complement strand
CCGCAGCTAGTGCGCCCACTGGCGAAACCTCAGTCACGGCGCCCCCTCAGGTCGCGGCCGCCCCGGCGCCGGACATCTCGGCCGTCGGGCAGCTGGTGGCCGACGCGCAGGAGTTTGCGGACCCTCCGCCGGCGGTGCAGAGCCAGTCGGCGTCGACGGTCTACTTCGGGTCAGCCGGGGGGAACGGCCAGCCGCTCACCTTCGCCGCCGCCAACTCCACCCCCGACGCCCCATTCCTGACTCAATTGGGAGGATGAACGATGCCGGTACAGATGTTCGATTCGACGACGGTGGGCGAAATTCCGGGGGACGCGCCGGCGGTGGCTGGATACGTAGGGGGCTTCTGGCCGACCTACCTTCGCCTCCTCCAGAACTTCCCGCGGGCGTATCACCTTTCGATCGCTGTCAACTCGGGCGAGGATGCCGAGTGTCTCGATATCGAGCGCGGAGACGCGACGCCGTACGACGCGCCAGGGTGGGTCCGGCGCCAGATGGCGCGCGGGGTGAGGCGCCCGGTGCTGTACGCGAGCGTCAGCACCATGAACGAGGTGGTAGCAGCGATCGCGTCCGACGGGATCAACGCGGGCGAGGTTCGGTTGTGGACCGCTCATTACACGGGATCTCCGCACATCTGCGGCCCACAGAACTGCGGCTACGGGCTCAGAGTGGGCGCCGACGCGACGCAATGGACGGATCGGGCCCTGGCGCGCAATCTCGACGAGAGTTTGTGCGGCGATTCGTTCTTCGGACCGCCGCCGCCACCCCCTGATCCCCATCACTATGACTGGTACCCAGTGGGCCCGTTCGCCTTTCGCGATGCCAATGGCCAGCGTGTGCAGCTGGACGAGCGGGCCACCGTGCAGGAGTACGACCACCTGCGGATCCACCCCCGGATGAACGCCGAGCGGCTCCGTGAGCTTCACGAACCGATTACGTTCCTGCGGAAGCGGGTGTGGTATGTCGCTCACTACGACCTGCGCACAGGCACCAAGCTGCCCGCGGTCGAATGGGGCTCCTATTTCCGAGGCTGGCGATGGCAGATGCTGCTCGCACGCTCCCGCGGTGAGCAGGTGGTGCAGTGAGGCCCGCTTGGGCAGCGAGGTTTACTGAACTTTTGGCACCGTTTGCACTGGTCTGTTGTCAGCTTTTTCTCGAAAGCCTGGGCGGAAAGTCACCAGACCACAACTGGCGTCAGTGACACCGACGGCCCTTGACTCCGCCTTGCCGATCTGCATAGGATGCTTCGCGAAGGGGGTGGGCCGCTGTCACCACTGTGGTGCTTGGCGTGCCATCGTCCCGAGGAGGGATGGCATTCACCTATAACCGTTTCCTGTTCCTGTCACGTTTCCAAACGCGCTTCTAGCCCAGCGATGATGTTGCGACCGCCGGGGCGCTCGAATGAGCGGTCGGCATTCTCGCTGTGAGCGTCCGATAGGTCACGGCCGGATGATGGGCTGACGCGCGAGCTCTAGGCATTCATCCATCTACCTTCGTACGCGAGGGAGCGTAATGGCCATAACCCCGACTTACCCCGGCGTCTACATCACCGAAACGGCGTCGATTCCGCACGTTGTCACTGCGGCCACGACGAACCTCACCGCGGTTGTCGGAGAATTTCCGAAAGGGCCCACGTCGGAAGCGGTGCTGGTCACATCGTGGTCACAGTTCGAGATGGAGTTTGGGCCGCTGGGCGCTGACTCGTCGCTGGCCGCATATGCTGTCTCGCAGTTCTTCCTAAACGGTGGGATCGGCGCATGGGTCGTCCGGATCGCACCCACCGCTGACCCCGCGCTGAGCAGTCTGGTATCGCAGCCGGCCGCAGCCGCCAGCGCGCTCCTCTCGATCCCGCTCGCAGGAGCTCCCGCGCTGGAGATCTCGGCCAGCAGTCCGGGCGCCTGGGGCAACGATTTGGCGGTGGAGTTCCGCCAGTCTGGCCCCGCCTCACACCCGGACCCGAGCCACGTCGATCTCCTCGTGTATCAGGTGCCGGCGGGCAGCACCTTCGCGCTGTCGCCCCCGCCGTCCTATCAGCCGGTGGAGACGATCACGAACATCCAGGTCCTGGCCACCTCGACACAGCCTGCCCCGCCGCCGGACCACATAGCCAAGGCGATCGCCAGCACATCGAACTACGTGACGGCGGCGGTCGCGGCGAGCGCCTCCCCGCCGTCACCGCCCGGGGCGTCGTGGGCTCAGCTGGGTCCGAACGGGAGCGACGGGGCCTGGTCCGCTCCGGGGTTCTGGGACGCGATCGTCGAGGTCGAGCTCGGCGCCGGCGCTCGGCTGACGCGGATCGCTCCGGCGGTTTTCAACCTCATGTGCATCCCGGATCTCGCCCTTGCCCCGGCGGCCGACCAAGTCTTTGTGATCGACGCCGCGCACAAGTTCTGCGCCGATCGCCAGGCGTTTCTGATCGTGGACCCGCCGCCCCCCGAGTCCGCCGCGGGGCCGGCCACCGACACCACGGTTGACAACATCGGGATCGGGTCGGCCGGGTTGGAGAACCTCCTCAACTGGGCCGATGGCATCTTGTCGCCGGACAACGTCGCGGCCGCCACGTATTACCCGTGGGTGCAGATCGCCGATCCGGTCACCGGGCTTCCGCGCTATGTCCCGCCGAGCGGAACCGTGGCCGGCGTCTACGCCGCGACCGATACCGCGCGAGGTGTGTGGAAGGCCCCGGCGGGAGTCGAAGCTCAGCTAGGCGGCGTGATCGCGCTCGCGGACACCTCGATCACGGATTCCGTGAACGGCGATCTGAACGTGATGGGGGTCAACTGCCTGCGCACGTTCCCGCTCTACCAATCGATCGTATGGGGAGCGCGAACGCTCGCCGGTAGCGACATCGCCGGCAGCCCGTTCAAGTATGTGCCGGTCCGGCGGCTCGCGGACTTCATCGAGCAGAGCCTCCAGCAGAGCCTCCGCTGGGCCGTCTTCGAGCCGAACGCGCCGAC
>JAFAZB010000298.1 GCA_019240015.1 Solirubrobacterales bacterium | reverse complement strand
GTCTCCACCGTCTCGATCGGCTCGAGCTGGGCGATCTCGGCGCGGCGGTGCTCCCAGTGCGGCGGGATGCACATGTGGGTGCCGAGCTCGTCCTCGGGCTCGTCGATCAGGAATCCCTCCGGGGTCGAGTACGCGAGCTCGATCAGCGCGCCGCCCGGGCTGCGCATGTAGACCGAGAAGAAGTAGCCGCGGTCCTTGACGTCGGAGACGTCGGTGAACCCGAGCCCCACGATCCAGTCCTTGACGACCGCCTGGTTCTCGGCGGTGACCGCGTCGAGCGCGTGGTGGTGGATCGTGCCTTCGCCGAAGTGCCAGGTGCCCTGGGGCAGCTCTGGCTCCTCGACCAGCTCGAGCATCCGGCCGTGGCCCTGCTCGTCGCCGATCTGGAACTGGTGGTGCTTGCCCTCCGAGCGCAGCAGCTCGCCCCCCAGCCCCTCGGTGATGAAGTAGGACATCGGCTCCGGCTCGCGGACCGAGGTGGTGGTGCCGTAGGTGCCGCGGATCGCGTGCTCGGCGGGCACGCCGGCGCCCGAGTAGGGCTCGCGCGAGTCGGGCTCGGGGTCGCCGACGATCGTGTAGTCGATCCCGCAGGAGTGTGCGAAGCGCAGCCGCTCGGTGTCGAACAGCTGCTCGCGCCGGTGCTCGATCCCGAACTCGTCGAGTCGGTCTGACCAGAAGCCGATCGAGTCGGCGGGCACCGACAGGTCGAGGATCCTCAGCTGGTTGGTGCCGCGCCTGCCCATCCAGCCGGCTTGGCGGTAGGGGAATGCGGTCAGCAGCGTGCTCGCGTCGCCGAGGCGGTTGCCGTAGTAGAGGTGGTAGATGGGGATATCGCCGTCGAACAGCACGGTCTTCTTGACGCTCTTCAGCCCGAGGAAGCGCACGTGGAAGTCGTAGTCCTCCTGCGCGCCGCCGACGCAGAACGTCAGATGGTGGGTGCCGCGGATGAAGCCCGGATTCGGCATCGCTCACGCTCCTCTCTCGATGCTCGCTGGACGACCGCGCTGCGGGAAGGTAGCCCACGTCTGCGCTGCCTGGGCTGATCGTACTTGCGTCCGCATGCGTCTTGTTTATCGATCGGCGAGCGCGCTCGTGATCAGCCGCCTGAGGCCGTCGACGGCGCGGTCGCTGACGTGGTGCTCGCGATCGTCGTAGACCTCGAACTCGAGCCGGGCCCCGGCCCGCCGAAAGGCCTCGGCGGTCGACCGGGCGCGCGCGAGCGGCACCCATTCATCGTGCCGGCTGCTCGCGAAGAACATCGGCACTCCATCGACGGCGCCGGGCTCGGCCTCCTGCCCGTCGGGCCCGAGCAGCGTCCCGGTCAGCACCGCCACGCCGGCGAACGGGCGGGGGCGGCGCGCGACCAGCTCGGCGACCAGACACGCGCCCTGAGAGAAGCCGCCGAACACGATCCGGTTTAGCGGGCGCGCGGCCGGGGTGCGGGCGAGCGCGATCGCCGCCTCGAGCGCCGCGAGCGACCAGCTCACGTGGGGCTCGTTGTCGCTCACCGGGTCGAAGTAGCGGGCCGGATACCAGGAGCGCCCGGCGGCGGCGGGAAGCACGTAGGCGACGTCGTCGAGGGCGAGGCGCTCCGCGACGTCGAGCATCACCTCGGGTCCCTGCTCGCGGCCATGGACCAGCACCGCCGCGAGCGGGGCGTCGTCGAGCGGCGCCCCGGCGAGCACCGGTTGCTCGGCCAGGTGGGGGTTGTCGGGTTGTTGGCGGGGGTGGGTCATGTGGGTGCGAGCGTGCTCGCAAGCTCCCCGCCTGAGAGGACCGCGACCCGGCCGGTGCGCGCGAGCTCGCCGAGGGTCGCAAGCAGCTGCTGCACGCCCTCCCACCAGCGCGGGTCGAGCATCAGGAACGGATGCAGCACCAGCGTCCGGTGACCGGGGGCGTCCGGCAGCGCGCTGAGCGCGTCGGACACGCGTTCTGCCAGTTGCGCGGGTGAGAGCGGGGCGGGGTCGGCGCGGCGTCGGGCGCGCAGCGGGCGGAAGCGCTCCATCA
>JAFAZB010000266.1 GCA_019240015.1 Solirubrobacterales bacterium | reverse complement strand
ACTTCATTCCTGGATCTCGTAGTCCTCGATCAGCGGGTTGGTCAGCAGCCGCTCGCACATCTCGCGCAGCTGCCCGGGGTCTTCGAGCTCGAGCTCGATCAGCCGGCCGACGTGGACGTTGCGAACGCCGGTGAAGCCGAGCGCCGGTAGGGCTCGCTCGACCGCTTGACCCTGCGGATCGAGGATCCCGGCCTTGGGCTTGACCAGCACGCGAGCCCTCACCGGGACGCTGCCCCAGCCCGGCGCAGCCAGTCCGAGAACCGCTTGCCGGAGACGCGCTCGTAGGCCTCGATGTACTTCTCGCGCGTGGGCGCGACGACGTCGTCGGGAATCGGCGGCGCCGGGGGATTGCGATCCCAGCCGGTCGACGAGGCCCAGTCGCGCACGAACTGCTTGTCGAAGCTCGGCTGGGAGCGGCCCGGGGCGTACTGGTCAACAGGCCAGAATCGCGAGGAGTCGGGCGTGCACACTTCGTCGCCGAGCGTCAGTGTGCCGTGCTCGTCGAGCCCGAACTCGAACTTCGTGTCGGCGAGTACGATCCCGCGCTCGAGCGCGTGCTCGGCCGCGCGCTGATAGACCGCGAGCGAGGCGTCGCGAAGGCGCTCCGTGAGCGCTCGGTCCCCGATCAGCTCCACCGCGCCGTCGAAGTCGATGTTCTCGTCGTGGCCTTCCTGGGCCTTGGTGGCGGGCGTGAACAGCGGCTCCGGGAGACGGTCGGACTCGCTCAGGCCCTCCGGCAGATCGATCCCGCAGACCTGGCCGGTCCGCTGGTAGTCCTTCCAGCCCGATCCGCTCAGATAGCCGCGCACCACGCACTCGACCGGGAGCATCTCCAGCTTGCGCACGATCATGCCCCGGCCCCGGGCGTCCTCGGGCAACCCGTCGGTGGCCGTGATCAGGTGGTTGGGCACGAGCTCACCGATCACCTCTTCAAACCAGAACACCGACAGCCCCGTCAGGACGTTGCCCTTGTCGGGGATCGGCGTCGGGTGGATCACGTCGTAGGTCGAGATCCGATCGGAGGCCACCATCAGCAGCGTCCCGCCCAGGTCGTAGATCTCGCGAACCTTGCCCGAGGCGAGCAGCGGCAGGTCGTCGAGCACGGTCACTTCGGCGATCCTAGCGAGTGGTTCTGATACCACGGCCGGTCGCGTCCGCGAGCCGATCGAGGCGAGCGACGATCTCCTCGGCGTGGCGGACGAACGGCGCGTAATCGAAGATCGAGTCGAGCTCGAGCCCATCGCCGGCCGGGTCGCCGGCGAGCAGCTCGCGCAACGGGGTTCGCTCCGCGATCGCACGCTGCGCCAGCCGCTGGACCGCTCGGTAGGCATCGTCGCGCGAGCGTCCCCGCTCCACCAACGCCAGCAGCACGCGCTGCGAGAACAGGGCGCCGTGGGTCAGCTCGAGGTTCTCGCGCATCCGCCGCTCGTCGACGACCATCCCCTGCACCAGCGCCAGCACCCTGCGCTGGAGGTGGTCGAGCAGCGTGGTCGAGTCCGGGAGGATGATCCGCTCGACCGAGGAGTGGGAGATGTCCCGCTCGTGCCACAGCGCCACGTCCTCGAGTCCGGCTTGTGCGTTGCCACGCAGAACCCGCGCCAGCCCGACGACCTGCTCGGACTTGATCGGGTTGCGCTTGTGGGGCATCGCGCTGGAGCCCTTCTGTCCCTCGCCGAACGGCTCGCTGACCTCGCCCACCTCGGTGCGGGCGAGGTGACGCAGCTCGGTCGCGAAGCGCTCCATACCCGCGCCCGCCAGCGCGATCGCCTGCAGCAGCTCGGCGTGGCGATCGCGCGCTACCACCTGCGTGGAGACGGGTTCTGCCTCCAGCCCGAGCCTCGCCAGCACGCGGCGCTCGAACTCGGGCGAGGCCGCCGCGTAGGTGCCCACCGCCCCGGAGATCGCGCCCACCGCCGCCTGCGCGAACGCCCGCTCGAGCCGGCCCGCGTTGCGATCGGCCTCGAACGCGTGCCCCGCGAGCTTGACCCCGAACGTCGTCGGCTCCGCGTGGATCCCGTGGGTCCGCCCCACGCACAGCGTGTGCACGTGCTCGCGCGCGCGCGCCGCCAGCGCGCTCACCAGGCGGCGGGCATCGGGCAGCACCAGCTCCGCGACCTGCTTGAGCTGCAGCGCCAGCGCCGTATCGAGCACGTCGCTCGAGGTCAGCCCATGGTGGATCCAGCGCCCGGCGCCACCGGCCGACTGCGCGAGCACGTCGACGAACGCGGCCGTGTCGTGGTCGGTGACCCGCTCGCGCTCGGTGATCTCCTGCACGGTGAAGCCGGCCGAGCGGATCGCCGCGAGCTCCTCCTCGCTGGGCCCCTCGAGCTCCTCGCAGGCCGCGACCTCGACCTGGCGCATCGCCTCGAAGCGGGCGTGATCTGACCAGATCGCGGTCAGCTCGGGTCTGCTGTAGCGGGCGATCATCCCAGCCTCAAGGATCGAGTCACGCTGAACGGGGTGGCGCGCCGCCCGAGCACGGCGAGCGAGGCGGTGATCCTGACCTTGGCCGGCCCGGCCCCACGCAACACGCTCAACACCTCCGGCGGCACGCTTCGGCGCACCGTGACGGTCCGCCCGACGGGGATCTGGACGAACGCGAACAGCAGCTGCAGGTGGCCGAGTGGGCCGCCGGGGACCGCGCGGAACGTCCCCGTGGTCACGATCAGCACCGTCCCGCTACAGGGGCCCTGCAGCACGCACGCGATCGGCACCGAGGCCACGCCGGCGCGATTCAGGCTGGCGCCCGAGCCGACCATGTCCTGGCCGGGGACGATCTGGAAGGTGTGCGGCTTGGTCGCGGAGCTGTGGCCGGCGAGGTCACCTTGGGTCGCGAGCACCGTATATGTGCCGGTCGGCAGCCGGGTGGGCCAGAACGCCGACCAGCGCGGGCCATTCTCGGTCACGTACACCACCTTGATCGGGCTGCCGGTCGCCGAGCGGCCGCGGTACAGCTTCAGCGCCACCGAGCTCGAGTCCCCCGGGACGTCGCCCGCACGCCCGGCGAACAGCGCGTCACCCTGGGCCACCTCCGCGCCGGAAGCCGGCTGGTCGAGCGTCAGGAACGGCGCGAGCTGCTTGAGCTCGAAGGTCCGCGGCGCGCTGAACCCGCGGTCGCCGGCGAGGTCGTCCTGCTCCGCCTGCACGGTGTACTGGCCATCGGCGAGGCCCGGCGTGGGTCTGGCCGTGTAGCCGGCGCCCGCGCGGTTCGCGCTCAGGGTCTCCACCGGCTTGGCGCTCACCGAGGACCCGGAGTACACCCTGACGGTCACCTGCGGCGCGGCGCCGAAGGTCGCGTCGGCGGAACCCGAGAAGACCGGCTCTCCGGACGACAGCACCGCGTGCTGAGCGGGCGAGTCGACGGTCGGAGCCGGGGCCGTCGCGGGGGCGGTGATCGTGAACGAGACGATCGCGGTGTTGCAGGCGGCGCTGGCGAGGGGATCTGCCGACAGGGTGAGGTCGATCGTGCCGCCGGGGGCGACCGCGGTCGAGCCGTTGGGCGGCGTCGAGCTGTAGCCGGACATGCAGCCGCTGCTCGCCGGGGTGACCGTGGCGCTCACGTCGACGGTTCCGGACAGTGGCGAGGTCCAGCGCACGGTCACAGAATCGGTAAGGGTCGCCCGCAGCGCGAGCTGCGCGACCGGGATCGTGTCGCCGTCGGCGGTCACGAGCGGCGCCCCGGTCGTGTTGCCCGCCACGAGGTCCCCTCCCTGGCTCCACCCCGCGAGGCCCGGGCTGCCGTCGACGGCGGCCGAGAACGAGCTAGGCGGAAAGGCGGTCGGGCCGCTCGGGGGCACCGTGTCCAGATAGCTCCACGGCTTCTCGCCGTAGTGATCGTGGTCGGGGTTCGCCCCCGGCGCCGTGGCGGTGAAGTCCGTTGCCAAGTTCCAGCTGTAGGTCGCCGCGCTCGCGGTGCCAGCCAGCGCCAGCGAAGCCGCCGCGACGCTGACCAGCAGAACGATCGAGCGGAATCGGCGCACGGGCCGGACACTATCGACGGCGGTTATGCGGGCTGGAGCTTGCGCCGCGGGTGCGCGGCGTGCAAGACCGTGTCGAGCAGCCCGGGAAAGCGGGCCTCGAGATCGTCCCGACGCAGGCTGTTGAGCCGGGAGGTGCCCCGCTGGCGCTGGTAGATCACCCCCGCTTCGCGCAGCACCTTGAAGTGATGCGTGCAGGTCGACTTGGTGACCGGCAGCTTGATGCTGCCGCAGGTGGAGGACTCGCAGCTGGCCAGCTCCGCGACGATCTTCAGCCTGAGGGGGTCGCTGAGCGCGTGCAGCACGGCGCCGAGCTCGAGCTCGGCGCGCGAGGGATGGCTGATCTGCTCGCTGGCGTGGGCTGACACGTCAAAGACCCAGGGCGATTGTACGACGATCGTCGTAGTGAGCGGGCGGCTCAGCCGCCTCCCAGCTGGACCGCTTTGACCACCAGCAGCACGACCGACACCACCAGGTAGCCGCGCAACGTCAGCATCGCGACTTTTCGACCCGTCGACCACACCGGTCTGGCCAGTAGCGCCAGCGGCGGCATGGTCCATTGCTCCTTGGGGATCGACGGACCCGACTCGATCACCGTGACCCCGGCCGCCCCGCGCCACGAGCGAAGCGCGACGAAGCCGAAGCCGAGCAGCCCGACCGCCAGCAGCACCCCACCCACCAGGGAGACGGTCGTCACATCGATGCTCGGGAACATCGTCGTCGCCATCAGAATCAGCGACAGGAGCACGAGCACGGCCACGATCACGCTCGCGAGCACGTTCAGCCAGGGCGGGTTGCGCCATGGGCCGAGCACCTCGCGGTCATTGCACAGCAACAGCAGAAAGACGCTCGCGCTCGGAAGCAGCACGCCGGCCAGCGCCTGCACCGCAAGCGTGATCACCCCGAGTGGCGCGCCGGGGATCAGGACGATCGCGGCGGCGCCCGCGACCAGCGCGGCGAAGATCCCGTAGAACAGCTTGGCGTCGGAGAAGCTGCGGTGCAGCGAGCTCTTGGTTCCGAACACGTCGCCGAACGCGTAGCTGGTGGACAGCGTCAGTGCGCCCGCGCCGATCAGCGAGGCGTTCAGCAGCACGAGCGCAAAGAACGTGCCGGCGGTCGACCCGAGCACGTGCTCGAGCCCGGTCGCCGTCGCCCCCGCATCGCTGAACTGGCCGAAGTACCGCGTGTGCTCGAAGGCGAACGCGGACACCGCGATCAGCGCCGCCGCGCCGATCACCACGACCACCGCGCCGATCCAGGTGTCCAGACGCTCGTAGTTGACCCAGCGCGGGGTGATTCGCTTGTCGATGATGTTCGACTGCTGGAAGAACAGCTGCCACGGGGCGACCGTGGTCCCGACCATCCCGATGATCAGCAGGATCGAAGTCGAGTTGGCGCCACCATCGATACCGGGAACGACGAAGTGCGTCGCCACATCCCCGATCTTTGGATGGGCGAGGAAGAACAGCGGGATCACCAGCAGGTTCGCGAACACGAACACGAACATCGAGCGCTCCCAGAAGCGGAAGCTGCCGCTGGCCGTGATCGCGATCAGCCCCGCCGCGGCGAGCGGGACGGCGATGTACTTGGAGACCCCGAAGTAGCCGAGCGCCAGGCTGACGCCGATGAACTCGGTCACGATCGTCAGGAAGTTGAGCAGGAACAGGTCGCCGACCGAGAACCACCCCCAGAAGCGGCCAAACCGCTCGTTGATCAAACGGGCGTGCCCGACCCCGGTGACCGCGCCGAGCCTGACCACCATCTCCTGGTTGACGATCAGCACCGGTACCAGCAGCAACAGCACCCACAGCAGGCTGTTGCCATAGTTCTGGCCCGCCTGCGAGTAGGTCGCGACGCCGCCGGCGTCGTTGTCGCCGACCATCACGATCAGCCCCGGCCCCACGATCGCCAGCAGGGCCAGCGCGCGGGAACGCAGGCTCCGATGGGCGTCTTCGTGCTGGCGGATCGTGCCGAACGCGCCCTTGATGTCGCCGACGTGGGCGGAGTCGAGCACGGCCCGCTGGCGCGGAACGACCGGCGCGACCGGCGCGGACGGATCGCTCGTCATCTGCTCGACCTCCTTTCAGCTGATCGCGGCTGGCTGGCTGATGGCCAGTTTCCGCGGCCGGCTGGAGGTCACTCAGCTCCGAGGATCAATCCACGGAGCGCAGGGTGACGCCCACCACGCCGGCCGCGAGCCTGCTACTTCGCGGTAGCTCGTCTTGTTCTTGATATCCGTCGTGGTGAGTCATCTCGTACCCGATTCACTGCGCTGAGCAGCGAAACCGAGAGTACCAGTGGGGATCCAGTCCTTCCAGCGCCGCGGCGTTCACATTTGAGCGCTCGGCGGCATCCGCCCCCTCAGGGCGGCCCCGGTCAGCTTCTGGCCAGGCCGGCCCGGCGGCGCCACTCCTCGGGGAGCAGCCGCTCGAGCACGTCGTCGACGCCGATGATCCCGACCGGGTGGCCGTCCCCGTCGAGCACGGGCAGCGCGATCAGGTTGAAGTCGGTCATCAACCGGGCGACTTCGGGCAGGTCAGCTTCGGCTGCGACCGTGGGGATCCGCGCCTCGATCAGCCCCGCGAGCGCGGCCTGATCGCCCGCGCGCACCAGCTCGGCGAGCGACACGGCCCCCAGCAGCGCGCCTGCCTCGTCGACCACGCACACGGTCGAGACCTGCTGCGGGCCCAGCTCGCTCGCTCGCACCCGCGCGAGCGCTTCGCTGGCTGTCGCCTCCGCCGGCAACGAGACGAAGTCGGGGTTCATCAGCCCGCCCGCGGTCGAGGGGTTGTGCCCGAGCAGGTTGCGGATCTTCCGTTGCTTGGCGACCGGTAGCAGGTTCAGGATCGGGAGCCGACGGTCCTGCTCGATCTCCAGCAGCAGGTCCGCGGCGTCGTCGCTTGCCATCCTCGCCAGCACCGCCGCCACCTGCTCGTCCGAGCGCTCCCGCAGGAACTCGACCTGGTGCTCGTCGTCGAGCTCCTCGAACACATCCGCCTCGAGCTCCTTGTCCTGTCCCACCGCCTCCAGGATCTCCTCGCCCTCCTCGTGCGAAGCGGCCTCGACCAGATCCGCGATCTGTGCGGGATGCAGGCGCCCCAGCCGGCGCGCGGCGAGCTTCAGCCTCGAGGTCGGCACGTGGCCCACGAACGGCTCCAGATCGTTCCACGCGACGAACTGCCGATGCTCGGAATCGTGCCCCCGGAAGCGACGGGGAAGCAGCCGCCAAAGCCGTGGTCTGAGGCTGGGGTCGATCCCAGCCACCCGCCAGACGCCGTCCTCGCACACCAGCTCCACTTCGTGGGCGGTCACCAGCCGGGCCGTGGTGACGTTGATCAGGCTCCGATCGAGCACGTCGGAGCGCAGCAGGACCTCGCCGGGTCGCCGATCGAACTGGGCCAGGTTCAGCTTCGTCGTCGAGCTGCGAGCGGCGTCTGGTCCGAGCTGCTCGATCCGGTCGATCGGCACGAACATCTCTCGCCCGCCGATCCGGGCCTGCAGCCCAATCACGGGCGGCAGCTGATCGACGCCGCCCAGCCGGGCGATCACGTCGTCGACCCGCCCGAGGCGCTCCCCCGCCGAGTCGAGCAACTGGCTGCCCGCGACCGAGGACACGTGAACGATGGATTCAGGCATCAGTCGCCCCCGAAAAGGCTACCGCGCGACGAGGAGCCCACAAGCGGCTTGGTCAGACGCGGGCTTGGAGGCGCGCTCAGGCTCCCAGTATGCGAGCAGCGAGCACCGCCGCGTTGCGGGCGTTGTCGACCCCGACGCAGGCCACCGGCACGCCCGGGGGCATCTGGGCGATCGCGAGCAGCGCGTCGAGCCCACCCGCGACCGAGGTGCGGCTGGTCAGTGGCACGCCGATCACCGGCAGCTCGCAATGCGCCGCCACGACGCCGGGCAGCGCTGCCGCAAGCCCCGCTCCCGCGATGATCACCCGCAGGCCCCGGAGCTTGGCATTGCGGGCGTAGTCCGCGACCTTGTCCGGCTCGCGGTGGGCGGACATGACGCGCACCTCGGAGCGAATCCCTCGGTCGGTGAGCTCCTTGACCGCCGGCTCCATCGCCGGCAGGTCGCTCTTCGAGCCCATCACGATTCCCACCAACGGGGCGTCCACGTCGAGCTCCTCGAACTCGGTCGCCGGCTCGGACGCCGGCACCGCGACGATTTGCGGCTGCTCGCTCATGCGGCACTCCGGAGCGCGATGTCGCGGCGCAGCTGTTTGCCGTGGAATTCCACCGTGTCCGCGGCAGCATATGCGCCCGCCCGGGCGGCAGCCACGTCCGCTCCGAGGCCGGTCAGGCTCAGCACCCTGCCGCCGGCCGTGACGAGCTCGCCGGATGGCAGCCGCGCCGTACCCGCGTGGGTCACGTACACAGCGGGCGAGATCGCCTCGAGGCCGTCGATCACGTCTCCGCTCGAGGAGCCGGCCGGGTAGCCGTCGCTCGCCAGCACCACCGTCACCGCGGCCTCCGGGCTCCACTCGAGCTCTGCCCCGTGCAGCCCGCCGGGCTCGGTCGCGGCGTGCAGCAGCGCCAACAGGTCCGAGCGCAGCCGCGGCAGGATCGCCTGCGTCTCGGGGTCCCCGAAGCGGACGTTGAACTCGAGCACCCGGGGTCCGGCGGCCGTCATCATCAGACCCGCGTAGAGCACGCCGTGAAAGGCGATCCCGCGCCGGTTCAGCTCATCGAGCACGGGCTGGTGGACGGCGCGACAGATCTCGCCTGCCCGGGCCGCGTCGACCTCGGCCACCGGCGAATAGGAACCCATGCCGCCGGTGTTCGGGCCTCGGTCGCCGTC
>JAFAZB010000242.1 GCA_019240015.1 Solirubrobacterales bacterium | reverse complement strand
CCTGCTGACCGAGCGCATCAATGGACTCACCGAGCATCTGCGGACCCACCGCAAGGATCACCATTCCCGGCGCGGGCTGCTGATGCTGGTGGGACGCCGCCGCAGGTTCCTCAACTATCTGCAGCGCACCGACCTCGAGCGCTACCGGACACTGGTGCGCGAGCTCGGCCTGCGTAAGTGAGCTCGGCCGACGCGTCGGCGGCGCCGGTTCCGATCGCGCCCGGGACCCCCGCCCCGGAGTTCACGCTTCGACGCGCGGACGGCAGCGAGTTCACGCGCAGCGAGCTCGAGGGCCGCACCACGGTGCTGGTCTTCTATCCGTTCGCCTTCAGCCCCGTGTGCACCGACCAGCTCAACCTCTACGAGGAGGTGCTGGACGAGTTGCGCTCGCGCGGGGCGACCATGTATGGCGTGTCCTGCGACGCACGCTGGAGCCAGGCCGCGTTCCGGGAACAGCTTGGGGTGACGATCGAGCAGCTGTCCGACTTCGAGCCCAAGGGCGAGACCTGCCGCGCGTTCGGGGTCTACCACCCGGGCGGGTTCCCCCAGCGGGCGCTGGTGATCGTGGGGCCGGATTGCGTGGTCAGCTGGAGCTATCAGGCTCCCTCTCCGAGCGACCTCCCCGGCGCGAACCTGATCTTCGACGCCCTGGACGGCTGAGCGCCGCTCCGCGCCGTGCGCGAGCTGGGCTCCGCTCCCGTCCCCCGGCCCGGGCAGGACGACCACCTGCGCGGCCCGGCGCGGGCGCCGCTGCTGATCGTGTACGCCGACTTCGAGTGCCCGTTCTGCGCGCTGCTGCACGAGCGCCTGGCGGCCGTCGAGACGCGGGTCGCATTTCGCCACTTCCCGGTGCGCTCCAGCCATCCCCGGGCCTGGGCGGCGGCCTGTGCGGCCGAGGCGGCGGGGCTCCAGGGGCGCTTCTGGGAGATGCACGACGCGCTGTTCGCCGACCAGGGACGCCTGGAGGATCCGCACCTGTGGGAGCGCGCTCGGCGGCTCGGGCTCGAGCTCGGGCGCTTCGATTCCGGTCGCCGGAGCGAGCCGGTCCTGGCGCGGGTCCGCCGGGACTTCGAGTCGGGGGTCCGCGGGGGGGTGGTCGGCACGCCCACGGCATTCGCCGTCGACGAGCGGGGCGTGCGCGCGGTCGATGCCCGCTCGCTGGGGGCCTAGCGACGGTGCTTGAAACGCTCGCGGCTCGGATCGGTCGCGATGAGTCAAGCCTCCAAGTCGGCGCCAGCCCGCTGCGCTCAGCGTGTCTCGTTGAGCTTGGTTAGGAATTGTGCGGGTGTGAGGATCGGGAGGTCGACGCTGAGGACGAGCAGGTCTTGGTCGCCGCTGACGAGGTAGGCGCGGCGGTTGATCGCGAGGGCGAGCAGGTAGTTGTCGTCTGGGTCGCGCGAGCTGACGGGTAGTGCACCTGCTGGATCCTCCGCGAGGTTTCCGTGGTCGCGATTCCAGTCCGCAAACGCGGTTGCCTTCTCGGGCGGGATCCGCTTGCGCAGCTTCGGATAGGCGAGCGTGCGGGCGAGCTCCGCGAGCAGCATCTCGGAGATCACGAGCTCGAACTGGCCGTCGTGACTCGCTCGGAGGATTTCGGCCGAGGAGCCCTTCGCGGATAGCGCCCCTGAGATCAGGACATTGACGTCAACGACTGCGCGCACCAGATCCCCGCCGACGAGGCCTGGTCGCGTGTTGCGCCTCGACTGCGAGCTCGGAGGCCTTGGCTTCGGACATCGTCGCGTTTGACCACACCTCGTCGAGTACGTCGAGCTTCAGGTCACGGCGAAGCGATTCTTCGATCACGGCGCTGTCGGAGGCGCCGGTCCGTGCTGCACGGATCCTGACCCACCTCAGGACGTCCTCGTCGATTGTGAGCGTGGTACGGACCTTCGCCATACCTACATCATACCATCTTGATGCGGTGATGCGGCTACGCCCAAGGCGCCAGGTTATCGGTGCGCCGACGGCCACCTGGCCCGAATCGCCGGCCGCCGTCCGACGTCCAACGCCCGCGCAGGCCGACGTCCGAAGCTGTCCAACCTGCCGCTACCAGCGGGGCCTGCTGATTCCCGCCCGACGCATCGAGTGCCCGGAGAGAGCTGGGAACCCGCTGACTATCAGCTAGTTCCCAGCACTCCCCTAACCCGTGGCCAAATCACGCCGCAGACAGTGCCATCACGCGGCTAGTCGGCAGCGTGGGCGCGCCCGAGCTCCTCGAGCGTCGGCGTGCGGCCGCGGAGCGCTGGCGCTCCGGGCGCCACGCTGAGCGCCGCGCGGGCCAGGTCCATCGCCCGCTCGCCGATCGCCGGGTCGATTTGCTGGAACGTGCTCGAGGCCACGCACACGCCCTTGAACAGCATCATCACGTCGACCGGCCCCGCGTCCGGGCGGACCGCGCCGGCCGCCTGCGCCCGCCGCAGCAGCCGATCGATCACCGCCACGAGTTGCTCGTAGGCGGTCCGGATCTCCTCGTTGGCGAGGAACGTGTCGGCGACGGCTTCGAACAGCGACCGGTCGAGCTGCTGTCGACCGACGAGGTCGCGCAGGAACTCGAACAGCGCCTCGCCCGCGTCGGGGGCCTCGAGCAGCTGCTCCCCCCGCGCGGTCGCCTCGCTCATTCGCTCGACCACGATCGCCGCGATCAGGTGCTCCTTGGAGGGAAAGTTGCGAAACAGCGTCGCGCGGCCGACGCCGGCCCGCCGGGCGATCTCGCCCACGCCGACCTCGAGGCCGCGCTCGCAGAACGTCGCCTCGGCGGCATCCAGCAGCCGGCGGCGGTTGCGCTCGGCGTCCGCCCGCAGCGGTCGCTCGTCGTCGAGCGTCGCGGCCCGTTTGTCCTCGCTCGCCATCTAACTCCGCGTCTGCACGGGGGCCATCGCACGCTTATTGTGCTACGCGGCGGCGGCGGACGGGGCCGCCTCGAGCTCGAGGCTTGCCACGTGATGGCTCCGCAGCGCCATCAGCGCCAGCGCCCCGACCGCCAGCATGCCGGCGGCGGCGGCGAACGCCACGTGATAGCCGGACACCCGGGCCGCCAGCTGCGCGGCCGAGCCGGCGCCGGCGCCGAGACCCCGCAGCAGGCCGGAGGTCTGGCTGGCGGCCACCGTCGAGAGGATCGCCAGGCCGAGCGAGCCGCCGACTTGCTGGGCGGTGTTGAACAGGCCGGAGGCGAGCCCGGCGTCCTCGCCGGTGACCCCGCCCGTCCCGAGCAGCGTAATCGGCACGAACGTGAGCCCCATCCCGATGCTCATCGGCATCAGTCCGGGGAGCAGGTCGCTCGAGTAGCTGCCATGGACCGGCAGCTGCGTGAGCACCACCATGCCCGCGACCGCCAGCGAGATCCC
>JAFAZB010000239.1 GCA_019240015.1 Solirubrobacterales bacterium | reverse complement strand
ATCCCGACCATCAAAAGTGCGCACTCGATGCGCTCTTGGAGGGGGCGCGTCCGCTAGTGATCGTCACGCGCAGTCCAACGCCCACACCCTCGCCCGGGGCGGATCGAGTGGGAGATTTTGACGATCGTCGGGGGCCCCTCGGCGTCGAGCGAGCGCCGCACTGGTCGGGGGCCCTCACGGCGTCGAGCGCCCCGCGCCGCGCCCCTACCGCATCCCCGCCGGCTCGGGCTCCGATTGGCCCGATCGCCCCGCCTCGGCGCCGATCCCGGTCGCGGCCCGCACCCGGACCTCGTTGAAGCGCTCGACGCCGACCCGATCGCGCCCGCCGATCAGGGTCCCGAGCAGGCAGCCCAGGAAGCCGATCGGGATCGAGACGATCGCGGGGTTGCCGAGCGGGAACGGCGCCGCGCTCGCCGGGCCCGACCACACTTGCGGGGAGAGGATGATCAGCACGATCGCCGCGACCAGCCCCGAGGCGATTCCCACCACCGCTCCGGTCGTGTTGAAGCGCCGCCAGGTCAGCGCCAGCAGCAGCGACGGGAAGTTGGCCGAGGCGGCGACCGAGAAGGTCAGGCCGGTCAGGAGCTGCACGTTGAAGTCCTTGCCCGCGAGCAGCGCCAGGATCACCCCCGCGACCGCGATCGCGAGCACCGCGAGCCTCCCCGCGACGAGCTGCTCGCGCTCGCTGGCCTCGCCATGGCGCCACACGCCGCTGTACACGTCGTGCGCGACGGCGCCCGAGCCGGCGAGCACCACGCCCGCGACCACCGCGAGGATCGTGGTGAAGGCGACGGCGGTGATGACCGCGAAGAAGATGTCGCCGCCCGTGCTGCCCGGGCCGCCGCCGAGGTGCTGCGCGAGGTACGGCGCGATCAGGTTGCCGCTCTTGCCGCCGAGCTTCAGCCCGGAGGCGCCGAGGATCGCCCGCCCACCGAGCCCGATCACCGCGACGAACACGTAGAACACGCCGATCAGGGCGACCGCCCAGCCGATCGAGCGGCGCGCGTGGCGTGCGTCCGGAACGGTCAGGAAGCGCATCATGATGTGGGGCAGCCCGCATGTGCCGAGCGCGAACGCGAGCGCGGTCGAGATCTCGTCTAGCCGGTTGGGGAACAGCAGCCCGGGGCCGCCGTACGCGGCGCCCTTGCCCGACTTGGCGGCGGCGCGGTTGAGCAGCCGGATCGGGTCGAAGCCGAACTTGCTCAACACCCAGATCGCGATCGTCGCCACGCCCACCAGCAGCAGCGTCGCCTTGATGATCTGCACCCAGGTGGTCGCGATCATCCCGCCGAGGATCACGTAGGCGAGGATCGCGGCGCCGGCGATCAGGACCCCGGCCCAGTAGCTGATCCCGACCAGCGCCTCGAACAGCGAACCCGCCGCGACCGATTGTGCGACCACGTACAGGGCCGCGATGCAGACCGTCGAGATCGCCGAGACGACCCGCACCCGCCCGGCGGGGAGCCGCAGCGCGAGCACGTCGGCCATCGTGTAGCGGCCGGCGTTGCGCATCCGCTCTGCGAGCAACAGCAGCAGCGGCACGAACGACAGCAGCGCCGCGATCCCCGTCAGGTAGCCGTCGAAGCCCGACAGGAACATCAACCCGGCGACGCCGAGGAACGCCGCCGCCGAGAGAAACTCGCCGGCGATCGCCATTCCGTTCTGCACGCCGCTGATCCCGCGCCCGGCCGACCAGAAGTCAGATGCCGAGCGGATCCGGCGGGCGGCCCAGAAAGTCACCCCCAGCGTCACCGCCAGCACCGCCAGGAAGACGCCGATCGTGAGGCCGCGAGCGGGCGTCGAGCTCGCCAGTAGGAGGGTCATCGCGCCCGTTCCGATCCGGCCGAGCCGGTCGGCGGGGTCGACCGGCGGCCAGCGTCCTCGACCAGCTTCGTGGTCGAGGACCCGAGCTCGCCATCGGCGACCCGCAGGTAAACCCACACCAGCGCCCACGCGAGCAGCGTGAGCCCCAGCAGCCACACGTAGGCCACGGTCAAGCCGCCGTCGACCGAACGCCGCATGAACGGCCGCGCGTATGCGCACAGCACGAGGAACACGCCGAACACCGCGACGAACACGCCCAGCAGCGCGATCGTCAGCCGCCTGCGAAGCGCTTCCAGGCGCTCGAACTCAGGCGAGTCGGCGATCCGGTCCCAAGGGCCGTCGGATTCGGGCGGCTCGCCCGCTCGGCTGTCCGTCAACTCCTCCACTCGACTTCCGAGCTACCCCGCCCCGGGGGCGGTCAACCGCGCCGGCGCGCGGGCCGCCTGACGAGTGGTGATTGCCCTCGCCGGACCCGGGGTAGCGCTTGAATAGGGGAAGCGCTGAGCTAGGAGATGATCGATGCCCTATCGATTCGATGACGGAGAAGCGGTGCCGGTGGCCCTGCGTCGCTGCGCGCGCGAGCAACTGGAGGGAGCGCTGCACGAGCTCACCGAAGAGGTCGAGAGCGATCCGGTGAAGGCCGTGCACGAGGCTCGCAAGTCGCTGAAGAAGGAGCGGTCGCTGTTGCGGCTCGGGCGAGCGACGCTCGATCGCGCGCAGCGCCGCAGGGAGAACGAGAGCTTCCGCGACGCGGGTCGCCGGCTGAGCGGCGCCCGGGACGCCGATGTGATGCTCCAGGCGCTCGACGCGATCAGCGACCGCTACTCCGGACAGGTGCCCAAGACCAGCTTCGACGCCGTCCGCGAGCGGCTCGCGGCGCAGCGGGAGGCCGCCCGTGCGGCGCTGGTGGCCTCGGAGTCGATCGGGCTGGCCTCGGAGGAGCTTCGCTCGGCGCTGCAGCGGACCGACGCGTGGCGGCTGCGCCGCGGCGGCTGGAAGGCGATCGCCCCCGGACTGTCCCGCAGCTACAAACGCGGGCGCAAGGCGTTCAAGCGCGCTCGCGGCGGGCCCAGCACCGAGAACCTGCACGAGTGGCGCAAGCGCTGCAAGGACCTCTGGTATCACCTGCGGCTGCTCTCCTCGGCCGCGCCGGAGACGATGGAAGGCCACGCCGGGGACGCCCATCGGCTCTCCGAGCTGCTCGGCGATGACCACGACCTCGCCGTACTGCGTCAGGCGGTGGCCGCGCTCGAGGCCGAGGTCGCGGTTGACGTCGGGCCGCTGTTCAGGTTGATCGACCACCGCCGCGAGCAGCTCCAGACGCAGGCCTGGCTGCTCGGCGAGCGGCTCTATGCGGAGAAGCCGAGCGCGTTCCTGCGCCGGTTGCACCGCTATTGGAAGGCGTGGCGCGCGGAGACCAAGGCGATGCTGGACGACAAGCCCGTCGAGCTCGCGAACCTCACGCGTCACCCGGCGGCGGCGTAGCCCGGCGAGCTCGCCGGGCACGGTCGTACGCGAGCCTGAACAGCTCGATCGTCCGTTCGACGGATCCGGGCCCGGCGATCGAGACCGTGACCCACCCCGAGTCGGGCAGCACGTGGTGAGGCCGGGCGCGGCCGGACGCGATCAGCTCGTCGCGGATCCGCCGCGGGAAGGGAAGGTCGGCGATCCGATCGCCGTGCAGATGGCCGAGCTCGCGGCGCCCCAGTCGCAGCTCGACGCCGCCGAAGCGATGCTGCGCGAGCTCGACGCCCGGCCACGACTGCACGGCCCGGACGATCTGCTCGCCTGGTCTGAGGGTGGTGCTCGTGATCGGCTCGTCCATCTGTCTCCTCACCTCGCTGCCGGTCGTAGTGCATGATTGCGCGATGCGCGCCGTGTTCGCGAGCGGGATCGACGCCGAGAACCCGCTGAACGGGCTGGAGATCGGCGAGCGGCCCGATCCCGAGCCGCCGCGGGACTGGGCGACGGTGACGGTCAACGCCAGCTCGCTCAACCACCACGACCTGTGGTCGCTGCGGGGCGTAGGGCTGAGCAGCGACCAGCTGCCGATGATCCTCGGCTGTGACGCGGCAGGCGTCGATGAGAACGGCAACGAGGTGATCGTGCATTCGGTGATCAGCCGTGACTCCTGGCGCGGTGACGAGACCTTCGACCCGCGCCGCACGCTGCTCTCTGAAAGGCATCAAGGCACGTTTGCCGAGCGGGTCGCAGTACCGCGGCGCAACTTGATCCCCAAGCCCGAGCAGCTGTCCTTCGAAGAAGCGGCCTGCCTGCCGACCGCGTGGCTGACCGCCTACCGGATGCTGTTCACGCGCGGGCGCGTCGTACCCGGGATGACGGTCCTCGTGCAGGGCGCCAGCGGCGGGGTGGCGACCGCGCTGACCGTGCTGGGCAGCGCAGCCGGGATCCGGATGTGGGTCACCAGCCGCTCGCAGGAGAAGCGCGAGGAGGCATTGAAGCTCGGAGCCGAGCAGGCGTTCGAGTCCGGCGCCCGCCTGCCCGACCGCGTCGACGCGGTGATGGAGACGGTCGGCGAGGTTACCTGGGAGCA
>JAFAZB010000010.1 GCA_019240015.1 Solirubrobacterales bacterium | reverse complement strand
ATCCTGAAGCCGAGCGTCAATAACCTCACGGTTCGAATCTTCGTCCGCGCCGCGGGCCTCGACTTCGAAGAGGTCGACGTCTGGGGAAAGAAGGGCACCCCTGAGTTCCTGTCCAAGGATCCGGCCGATCTGACGCCGCTGCTCGAGGAGGCCGGGCTTCCCAAGGGCTCGCTATGGGAAAGCTGCGCGATCATGGCCTATCTATGCGATAAGCACGATCTCGACGGCTTCTATCCGAGCGACCCCGGCAGACGCGCGATGATCAACAGCGCGATGTTCTACCTGATCGGCACGCTCTATCCGCTGGTCGCGCGGGCCACCTACCCAACGCTCGCGTTTCCGCAGTACCCGGGCGAGGTAGGGTCCTCCGAAGCCGGCGACGAGCTCAAGGCGCGAGCCCAACAGGACGCCGTGGCGGCGCTCGCGCAGCCGCTCGAGGCCTATCAACGGTTCTTCCTCGACGGTCAGCAGTTCATCGGCGGCGACGCTCCCTCGATCGCCGACATCCGTCTGGCGGCGACGCTCGAGTTCCTGCGCGCGATCGACTACCCGCTTCCGGCGTGGGCCGATGAGTACATGGGCGCGATCGAGGCGACGCTCGGCGATGCCTACGCGGAGCCGGCCGCCGACGTGCGCGGCTACGTAGCCTCGGTGAAAGCGCCGGCGAGCTAGTCGTCCGCGGGCGGCAGCCGCGCGCCGGGAGCGTGGTCGATGGAGATCTCTCAGGTATAGCCCGAGAAATCTCCATCGCCGCCGCCGCCGGCGCCGTCGCCGAGGTCGCCGCCGGACGGCCGGCGCGGGCGCCGCTAGGCCCCCAGTGCTCGCGCGATCACGAGCTGCTGGACCTCGTCGGTCCCTTCGCCGATCGTCAGGACCTTGGCGTCCCGATAGAAGCGGCAGACCGGATACTCCTCGATGTAGCCGTACCCGCCATGGACCTGCACCGCCTCCTCCGTCGCGCGCACGGCGAGCCGGCCGGTCTTGAGCTTCGCCTGCGCGGCGGTGAGCGAGAAGTTGCGACCCTCGTCCTTGAGCCAGGCCGACTTGTAGGTCAGCAGCCGGGCGGCTTCGAGCTCGGTGGCGAGGTCCGCGAGCTTCGTCTGAATCGTCTGAAAGCGCGAGATCGGCTGGCCGAACGCGCGACGCTCCTTTGCGTAGGAGAGCGCCTGGTCGAGCGCTCCCTGGGCGAGTCCGACTCCCATTGCGGCGACGCCGATCCGTCCGATGTCCAATACCTGGAGGAACTGCTTCAAGCCTCCGCCGCGCGGGCCGAGCAGGTTGCGCTCAGGCACCCGGCACCCCTGGAAGCTCAGCGGCCGCGTGTCGGACGCGTTCCAGCCCATCTTTCGGTACGGCTGACCGATGTCGTATCCAGGCGTTCCGGTCTCGACGATCAGGTTGGAGATCTCGTGCTCGCCGGTCCTGGCCGTGATCGCGACGTGGCCGGAGATCTCCGTGCCGGCATTGGTGATGAACTGCTTGGCGCCGTCGATCACCCACTCCCCGTCGTCCAGGATGGCGCGCGTGTGGACGTTGCCGGCGTCGCTGCCCGCCTCGGGCTCGGTCAGCCCGAAGGCTCCCAGCTTGCGTCCCGCGCACAGATCGGGCATATAGCTCGCCTGCTGCTCGGGTGAGCCGAACAGATAGATCGGCTGCGTGCCAAGCGAGGTGTGCGCGCACAGGGTGATCGCGACGCTCGAGTCGACCCTGGTCAGCTCCTCCACGGCGAGCGCGTACTGAAGCGTGGTGCCACCGGCTCCGCCGAGCGCCTGCGGGAACGGGATCCCCATCAGGTCGAGCTCGCCGAGCCGTTTGACGATCTCGTACGGGAAGCGCTTCTCCCGGTCGTAGCGCTCGGCCACGGGCGCGATCTCGGCCTCGGCGAACTCCCGCACCATCCGGCGGAGCGCTTGCGCATCGTCCGGGAGATCGAAATGCATGGGACTGGATTATGCCGAACCGCCCTTCGAACTTCGAACAGTCCTTCGTAAAACTCGGTGGCCCCGTTACGATCCGGGACCGTGGCTAGCGGCCCGACTCGACCCAGACTGCGGGCGCGGTACGAGCGCCGCCGAGATGGCGTCGCCCGTGCCGCGGCGGCCGTATTCGCGCAGCGCGGCTACGACCAGACCTCGGTACAGGAGCTGACCCAGGCGATGGGGCTCGCCGCGGGTGGCCTGTACCACTACTTCGAGAGCAAGGAGCAGTTGCTGATCCACATCTGCGATCAGCTCGTCGAGCCGCTGCTGGTCAGGGCAAACGAGCTGCTGGCGCGGGTCGAGCAACCCGAGCAGCAGCTCCGCGAGCTCGTGCACCTATGGGTCGCGCACGTGGTCGAGCATCGCGATCACATGCTGGTCTTCGATCAGGAGCGACACGTGGTCGAGCGCGGCATCAATTGGCGCCGGGTCCGCTCCTCTCGCAAGCAATTCGAGCGGCTGCTCGAGCAGACCCTGGCGCGGGTTGAGCAAACTCGCGCCGAGCCCGGATGGGATCGCCGCGTGGCCCTATCGGCACTGCTCGGGATGGTCAACTACACGGCCCAGTGGTACCGCGCGAGAGGCCGGCTCGCCCCCGAGCAGATCGCGGACGGCTACGTCGAGCTGATCATCGGCCAGCCGGGCTAGCCCATCGGTGTCCCGAAAGCGCCCGCTCGTTCGTCGTAGGGTCGATAAGCAACTCTTCCCAGGAGGTCGAGATGAAGTACGCACTGCTGATCTACGACAAGCCCGGATCGCACGAGGCGCTGGCGGACGACGAGCGCGATGCGGTGTACGGCGAGTACTTCGCGCTGCGCAACGATCCGAGGTGCACGGACGGCGCCGAGCTGCAGGCGGCCCAGACCGCGACGACGGTTCGCGTGGATGGCGGCAAGGCGCTGACCACCGACGGCCCGTTCGCGGACACCAAGGAGGTGCTCGGCGGCTATTACGTGTTCGAGGCAAGCGATCTGGATCAGGCGATCGAGTTCGCCGCGCGGATCCCGGCTGCCCGGTTGGGAGGCGCGGTCGAGGTGCGGCCAGTGGTGGAGAGATAGCGCTGCTGGATCGGGTCTTCCGCGAGGAGTGGGGGCGGGTCCTGGCCTCCCTGATCGGCTTCCTCGGCGATTTCGACCTCGCCGAGGAAGCCGCCGCGGAGGCGTTCGCGATCGCCGCCGAGCGCTGGCAGCAGGATGGGATCCCGCGCAACCCCGGCGCCTGGTTGATGGTCACGGCGCGCAACCGGGCGATCGACCGGATCCGCAGGCAGCAGGCGCTCGCTCAGAAGGCCCACCTACTCGAGCTTCCCGAGGCGACCGTGGACGAACTGGACGACGTATCGATCGAAGACGAGCGGCTCGAGCTGATCTTCACCTGCTGTCACCCAGCACTGGCGCTCGAAGCGCAGGTGGCGCTCACCTTGCGGGCGCTCGGCGGGTGCTCGACCGAGGAGATCGCGCGCGCGTTCCTGGTTTCGGAGGAGACGATGAAGCGGCGGCTCTCGCGGGCCAAGGCAAAGATCAAGGCAACCGCGATCCCGTTCGCGGTCCCCGCCGATCACCTGTTGCCAGATCGTCTCGACGCGGTCCTGGCGGTCATCTACCTGATCTTCAACGAGGGCTACAGCGGCCGTATCGATCTCGCGGCGGAGGCGATCCGGCTGGGCCGGGTGCTCGCTTCGTTGATGCCCGATGAGCCGGAGGTTCATGGGCTGCTCGCGCTGATGCTGATTCATCACGCCCGGCGCGGAGCGAGGTTCGCCGGCGAGGAGCTGGTGCTGTTGGATGACCAGGACCGCTCCGACTGGAATGCCGGCGAGCTCGCCACAGGACGCGAGGTGCTCGACCGGGCGATTGCGCTGCGCGGCCGCGGGCCGTATGTCGTGCAGGCGGCGATCGCCTCTCTGCAAACCGAACAGCAGATCGATTGGGTCGAGATCGCGGCGCTGTACGAGCAGCTCGTGGAGCTCACCAGGTCGCCGGTGGTCGAGCTCAATCGCGCGGTCGCGATCGCCAAGACCGGCTCCACCGAGCAGGCGCTCGAGCTGGTCGGCAAGCTCGACCTCCCCGACTACCAGTACTTCCATTCCACGCGCGCGGAACTGCTGCGTCGCCTCGGTCGCCGGGACGAAGCACGCGCGGCGTTCGAGCGCGCGCTGGCGCTGGCGGTCTCGACACCGGAGCGACGCTTCCTGGCGCGGCGACTCGCCGAGCTGTGAGCGGTGCCGCGCTTCGCAGCGCCGCGTTGCGGGTAACGACTGGCCATGGCAAGCGAAAAACAACGTCAGGCCGCGCGCAAGAACGTCAAGAAGGCCCAGTCCGCCTCGCGCAGCAAGCGGACGATCGCGAACCTGTCAAGCAAGACCCGGTCCGCGCTCGGGCGCGAGGGGGCGAAGGCGGCCGCCCGAAAGCGGGGCGCCTCGCGCGGCACCGGCACCGGTGCGGGGGCCATGACCGTCACCGAGCTGCGGCGCGAAGCGGCCCGGCTCGAGATCAGCGGCCGCTCGAAGATGGGCAAGGCACAACTGGTTCGTGCCGTCGCTCAGAAGCGCCGATCCGTGTAGCTCAGAGCGGCGGGTCGCGGCGCGGCACGGGCGAGTTGTTGACGATCGAGGTCGTCGTCTGACCGTAGACGAGGAAGCGGTCGAGCAGCCCGGCGAGCTCGTCGATCGAGCGCAAGTGGAGCTTGATGTAGAAGCAGTCCTCGCCGGTGATGCGGTGGCACTCCTCGATTTCGGGGATCTCCTCGGCCAGCTCGGCGATCCGCCGTAGCTGGCCCGCGGCAGGCGTGACCCGCACGATCGCGGCCAGCTGATAGCCGAGCGCGCGCGGGTCCACCTCCGCGCGGTAACCCGTGATCACGCCGGTCTGCTCGAGGCGCCTGACGCGCTCGGTGGTGGCGGGCGGAGACAGGTTGATCCGCCGTCCCAGCTCGGCGAATGGAAGCCGCCCGTCCGAGGTCAGCTCACCGACGATGCTGCGATCGATCTCGTCTAGATCTACAAAACCTTGTTCTCGGTTCGTGGAAATGCCGTTCTTCATGAGGTGAGACCACCATAACACCTTCGATTGGCTATGTCACTCTCGG
>JAFAZB010000508.1 GCA_019240015.1 Solirubrobacterales bacterium | reverse complement strand
CTCCTGGTCGAGCTCGGCGGACAGGAAGCTCACCTGATAGCGCTTCGGGTTGACTGCCACTTCGCCGAGCGGGTTGAGCCGTACCACCTCCGCCAACTCGTCGCGGGTCCGCACCACGACGTCGACCTCGAAGCCGAATCGCTCCCCGATCAGTCGCTCGGACTCGCGCGCCAGCTGCGCGGGAGAGGCGTCGCTGGAGAGCACCACGTTGCCGCTCTGGACGTAGGTGCGGACGTCGTCGAAGCCGGCATCGCTGAGCAGCTCGCGCAGCGCCGGCATCGCGACCCGCCTGGTGGACCCCAGATTGATCCCGCGCAGAAGGAGTACTTGTCGCAAGCTCAGAACAGCGGGTCTTGACCCGGGAGGACCTCGTGACGGCCCCGGGGAGTGCCCTGGCCGAGCGCCAGCGCCAGGTCACGCGCGATCGCGATCTCCGAGCGTGAGGCGATGATCGGATCCTCGATCCCCTCCACGTGCACGAGCGTGCGCCTGCCGTCGCCTCGCTCGGGACCCTCGAGCGGGACCAGCGCGTAGACCCTGTCGGCCCGGACGAACTTCCCATACCCCAGCGGGATCATTGGCATCGCGCGCGCCATCGTCTTTGTACCAGCGGCGAGCCTACTCGTCGAGGATCAGCGCGAGGCGCCGCTCGAGCGTGTCGCGCAGCACGTCTCGTACGGGGCCTTGCTCAAATCGCTCGACGAGCGCCGCCAGGAAGCCTTCGATCACCAGCCGCTTGGCGATCTCCTCCGGCAGGCCGTGCGAGCGCAGGTAGAACAGCTGCTCCTGGTCGACCTGCGCGACCGCCGCCGCGTGCGTGCAGCGCACGTCGTTGGCCTGGATCTCGAGCCCCGGAATCGCGTCGGCGTGGGCACGCTTGGAGATCAGCAGGTTGCGCGACTCCTGGAACGCGTCGGTCTTCTGAGCGCCCGGGTCGACGATGATGTTGCCCTTCCAGACGGCCGTGGAGCGTCCCTGGAGCACGCCGCGGAAGGCCAGGTCGGAGGTGGTGTTAGGGGCGGCGTGCTCCTGGGTCGTGTCGAAGTCGATGTGCTGGCGCGCGCGGGTCGCGTAGGCCCCGGTGACCCGGGCATCGGCGCCGGGACCGACCAGCCGGGTCCCCATCCGCACCCGCCCGCGCGCCGAGCCGAACCCGAACGCGACCCAGTCGAGCGACGCGTCGCGGCCAACCTCGGCGTGCTGGGCGCCGAAGATCCAGCTGCGCTCGGAGAGCTCCTGCCCGCAGACGTACCGCAGGCGCGCGGCATCGCCGACGACCAGCTCGGTGACCACGTTGAAGACCCCGTCGAGCTGATCGGAGCCCGACACGAACTGCTCCCAGACCTCGGCCTGGGAGCCCTCCTCCAGCACGATCAGCGTGCGCCGATCGAGCTCGGTGCCTGCGGCGGATTGGATCGCGGTCAGCACGATCGGCTGCTCCACCTGTACGTCCCGCGGGACGTACACGAAGGCGCCGTCGGAAAGGCCAGCCTCATTGCGGGCGACGAACAGATCGTCGAGGTCGACGAGCGAGCCGAGGTGGCGCTCGATCAGCTCGGGATGCTCGGACGCCGCCTCGGTGATGGTGCTCACGAGCACGCCGTCCGGGAGACCCTGCCCGTGCGGCGGCGCCTGCACCCCGTCCCACTGCTCGAGCACGCGGGCGGCGTCGGCCGCAGCGAGCATGAACGGAAGCGCGACCGTGGATCGCTCCGGATCCGCGCGCTGCGCATCTCCGGCCCCCGATAGATCCCCATTCACCGGCCTGTAGCGCTCGAGCTCGAGTCCCGAGATGTCCGTGAACTCCCATCCGGGGCGGCCCTTGAAGGTAGGCAGCGCGAGCGACTCGCTCGCCTGCAGGGCCCGCGCCCGGCGCGCCGCCAGGAACGCCGCGCCGGCGGCGGAGCTACCCAATCGAGCCCTCCATCTGGAGCTCGATCAGGCGGTTCATCTCGACCGCGTACTCCATCGGGAGCTCCTTGGTGATCGGCTCGATGAACCCGTTGACGATCAGCTTCGAGGCCTCGTCTTCCGGGATGCCGTGCGACATCAAGTAGAACAGCTGGTCCTCACCGACCTTCGAGACGGTGGCCTCGTGACCGACGTTGACGTCGTCCTCCCCGATCCTGATCGTGGGGTAGGTGTCAGAGCGGGAGTGCTCGTCGAGCAGCAGCGCGTCGCAGACGACCTTGGAGCGCGCACCGTGGGCGCCCTTTGCGATCTCGAGCAGCCCCCGATAGGACCCCCGCCCGCCGTCCTTGGAGATCGACTTGGCGAAGATGTTGGAGGTCGTGTTGGGGGCGGCATGGATGATCTTGCCGCCTGCGTCCTGGTGCTGGTCCTTGCCCGCGAACGCGATCGACAGGATCTCCCCGTGGGCGCGC
>JAFAZB010000410.1 GCA_019240015.1 Solirubrobacterales bacterium | reverse complement strand
CAGCTCGGGCGCCAACGTCCTGATCCTCGACGAGCCGACCAACCACCTGGATCTGGAGAGCCGCGAGGCGCTCGAGGAGGCGCTGCGGGCGTTCGAGGGCTCGCTGATCCTGGTCTCCCACGATCGCGCGCTGCTCGACGCGGTGGGGACGCGGACGATCGCGGTCGAGGACCGCGCGCTGCGCAGCTACGGGGGCGGGTGGGCAGACTACGTGCGCGAGCGCGAAGCGCGGGCGCGGGCGGAGCGGGAGGAGCGCGAACGTCCGCGGCCCGGGCCGCAGTCCCCGCCCGCGAGCCCGCGTCCGAAGCGCTCGCCTCCGGCGCCGAAATCCGCTGGCACAGGGGAGCTGGAGCGGGAGATCGAGGCCGCGGAAGCGGCCTTGAAGGCGATCGAGGACGAGCTCGCGGACCCCGCCGCCTGGTCGACGCCGCAGGCCGCGGCCAGATCCTCGGCCCGCCACGAGCAGGCGACGCGGGACGTGGAGGCGGCCTACGAACGCTGGCAGGCGACCGCGGAGTGAGTCGGGCCTCGGCGGACGCGCCAAGTGTGGCTAGGGTCCCCCGGGCCGGGGTGGTCCCAGCTTGCCGAGCGGGGCTCCGCAGGCCGCCTGGGCGGCCTTGAACGAGGGCGAGTTGGGATCGAGCCCGGTGCCGTCCCGGATCTGTAGCACCGCGCCGCCGCCGCCGCCGAACTGCGGGTCGGGGAAGTTGGTCAGGCCGTGCGCGCGCATGCACTGAGAGAAGCGCAGCATCGCGGTGCGGCGGGCCGGCGACAGCGCCGGCGGCTTGCCGCCGTTGGGCAGCTTCGATCGACAGGCTTGCAGCGCGGACTGGAACGCGGGTCCGTTGACCTCGACGCCGTTCACCTTGGTGGCGCCGGGCGTGGCCTCCACCCGCAGATCCAGGCTGCCACCCGCCTGGGGATCCGGGAAGTTGGAAATGCCGTGCGAGCGCATGCAGGCCGCGAACGCGAGCCCGGCCGAATCCTTGCTCGAGGACGCCGGCGAGCCGGCGATGCTGCTGGACGGCGATGCGGTGCTGCTGGACGGCGATGAGGCCCCGCACGCGGCCAGCACGAGGCTGGCGGCGGGGATCGCCAGGGCGAAGGTACGGCGTGTGAGGGGGCGCATGCTCGAATTGGTACGCCCCGGGCGGTTACACCGCGGGAACCTTCCCTGTAACTCCCACGTAACCGCGCTCCCAGCATGCTGTCTGGCCGGAGGTGGTGAACCGCCACACTCCAGAGGAATGCGAGTGCTGGTCGTCGAGGATCACAAGGAGCTGGCCGAGACGGTCGCGACCGGTCTGCGCCGCGAGGGGATGGCGGTCGACGTCGCGCTCGACGGTGCCTCGGCGCTTTCGCGCGCGGAGATCTACGGCTACGACGTGATCGTGCTCGATCGCGACCTCCCCGGCGTGCACGGCGATCGGGTCTGCCAGGAACTGGTGCAGCGCGGTGGCCGCGCCCGCGTGCTGATGCTGACCGCGTCGGCCGGGATCGAGGACCGGGTGGTAGGGCTCAGCCTCGGCGCCGACGACTATCTCCCGAAGCCGTTCGCGTTCGCCGAGCTGGTGGCGCGGATCCGGGCGCTCGCGCGCCGCGCCCAGCCCGCGATTCCGCCGATCATGACGCACGGCGACCTGCGGCTCGACCCGGCGCAGCGCGTCGCCCACCGCCACGGACAACGGCTCGAGCTGAGCCCCAAGGAGCTGGCTGTGCTCGAGCTGCTGCTCGCCGCGCAGGGTGCCGTGATCTCGCCCGAGCAGCTCCTCGCCCGAGCCTGGGACGAAGCCGCCGACCCGTTCAGCAACGTGGTCAAGGTGACCGTCAGTCGCTTGCGCCGCAAGCTCGGCGAGCCCCCGATCATCGAGACGGTGCCCGGTGCCGGATATCGCATCTGACGAGGGCTCGGTGCGCGGCGCGCGGCGACGGTGGCTGCCGCGCCCGACGATCCGGCTGCGACTGACCCTCCTCTACGGGGGGCTGTTCCTCGCCGCCGGGGCCGCGCTGCTGGCGATCACCTATGGCCTCGTGGCCCACAGCACCGCGCAGGCCGTCGGCGACAAGAACCTGCTGGTGGTCAAAGGCCGTCCTGTCGCCGCGGGACCACTCCCGGGGCTGGCGCCGCCGAAGACGCTGGGGTACGCGACCGCAACCGCAACCGGGGGCGTCGCCTTTCAGCTGCGCCAGTACGCGGGCCAGGTGAGCTCGGCGGCGCAGACCGAGATCCAGCGACTCGACGCCGCGCAGCGGGCGCAGCTGGACCAGCTCCAGCGTCGGGCCAGGGCGCAGATCGCCAACCAGCGATCGGCGCAGCTCCAGGCGCTGCTGACGAGGTCGGGGGTGGCGCTCGCGATCATGGCGTTCGTCTCGATCGGGCTCGGATGGCTGATGGCCGGCCGGGCATTGCGCCCGGTCCGGACGATGAATGCGCGCGCCCGGGGGATCTCCGAGCGCAATCTCCACGAACGGCTCGCGCTCGACGGTCGCGACGACGAGTTCAAGGAGCTGGGCGACACGTTCGACGGGCTGCTGGGGCGGCTCGAGAAGGCGTTCGAGTCACAGCGGCGCTTCGTGGCCAACGCCTCGCACGAGCTCCGCACCCCGATCACGCTCGAACGCACGCTGGTTGAGGTCGCGCTGGCCGATCCCCAGGCGAGCGCCGCCTCGCTGCGGAGCACCTGCGAGCGCGTGCTGACCGCCACCGAGCAGCAGGAGCGGTTGATCAACGCACTGTTGATCCTGGCCCGCAGCCAGCGGGGGCTGGACAAGCGGGAGCAGCTCGACCTGGCGGTGGTGGTCGGCGAGGCGCTCGGCGGCGTGGAGCCGAACGGGATCCGCCTCGAGTCGGAGCTCGCAACGGCGCCCACCAGCGGCGACCCGGCGCTGCTGGAGCGGCTGGTCGCGAACCTGCTCGACAACGCGCTCCACTACAACCGGCCCTCTGGCTGGGCGAAGGCCTGGACCGGGCTCCGCGATGGCGAGCCCACGCTCGAGCTCACCAACAGCGGCCCGGTGATCGAGGCGCGCGAAGTGGAGCGGCTGTGGGAGCCCTTCCAGCGTTGCAACGGGGGGCTGCCCGACGATCGGCGCAATGGCGGCCCGCGGGGACTGGGCCTGGGTCTGTCGATCGTCGACGCGATCGCCGACGCCCACGGGGCGCGGCTGACTGCAACGCCGCTTGCAGCGGGCGGTCTACGGGTCGCGGTTGCGTTCAGGCCCGTCGGTGCATCGCACTAAACTGAGAAGCACGATGCCATCGCCACGGGAGGCCTCGGCGATCCGGGTTGCGATCCTCGACGACGACAGCGGGCTGCTGACCGTCCTCGAGCGTCGCTTCGCGGCGCTCAGATGGGAGCGGGAGGTGCTCAGCTATCCGCCGGGCCCTGATCAGCTCGCGGCGCTGCGCCTGCACGCGCTGATCCTCAACCCGTCGCTCACCGGCCTCGAGTACGTGGAGCGGACCGCGATCGCCCTGCCCGGCCTCGCGCTGATGATCTGCAGTGCCCAGGTACCGGTCGCCGACCGGGTGCGGGGGCTGCGGGCGGGCGCCGACGACTGGATCACCAAGCCCTGCCACCCCGAAGAGCTGGTGGCGCGGATCCAGGCGGTGTTGCGGCGCCGGCGCGCCGGCGAGCTGCCGGTCGACGACGAGCCGGTCACGGCCGGCGAGCTGGCGATCAGACCCGACCGCTTCGATGCCTATGTAGGGGACCGCCCGGCTTCGCTGTCGCGCAAGGAGTACGAGCTGCTGCGTCACCTGGCGGCCGCCGATGGCCGCGTGCTCGAGCGCGAGGAGATCTACCTGCGCGTGTGGGGCTACACGATGGCTCGCGGCGATCGCTCGGTGGACGTGTTCGTCCGCAAGCTGCGACAGAAGCTCGAGCTGCTCTCACCCCAGTGGCGCTACGTGCACACCCATTTCGGCGTGGGCTACCGGTTCGCCGCCGAGCCGCTCGACCCCGCCGCGGTCCCGGCGGCCCCCGCGCCCTTGCCCGCCGCCGAGCCCGAGCAGCCGGCGCCAGGGCCGCGCCGAGAGGAGCTCGTGACCCTGCGCTAGCGTTCGCGATGTGAACGCGAACGTCCGCAACCTGCTGATCGTGCTGGCGATCGCCGCGCTGGTCGCGCTCGTCCCGGGCGGCGGCACCGGCGCCAACGTGGCGCTCCAGGCCGCCTCGGTCGCGTTCCTGGCGGCGCTCGCCTGGTTCGCCTCGATCCTCTACCGCCAGCACCGACTCGAGCTCGATTCGCTCGGCGACCGCCGCCGGGCCGCGCTGTACATCTCGCTCGGGGTGGCCACCGTGACCCTCACCGCGACTCCCCGCCTGTGGCACACGAGCGCCGGATCGGTGGCTTGGCTGGTGCTGATGGGTGCAGCCGTGTACACGGTCGTGGCGGTCGTGTGGTCGGCGCGTAGGTACTAGCCGGCCCACCCCGTTCGCGCGGGCCCACCCCGTTCGCGCCGGCCCACCCCGATCGCGCCGGCCCGCCGCGATCGCGCCGGCCCACCCCGATCGCCGGCCCACCCCGATCGACAAGAAATCACCACAGGTGCGCCCGTTTCAGGGGGTGGGGGCGCGTGCGTGGCTGTGGTCGATGTGGCGGGAACCACCCCCTCGGGCACCCCTGGGGCTTGGGATATTTTGATGACCGCGCGGCCCCCGCGCGGCCCCCGAGCGGCCCCCGGGCCGATGACCGCGCGGCCCCCGGGCGGCGCCCGCCCAGGCCCCCGCCCCCTCCATACACTCCTTCCCCCGTGACCAGACGCCGACGCGAGACAGCCGCCGACTGGTTGCTGCTACTCGGGGCGTTCGGGTTGCTCGGGTCGCTGTTCCTTACCTGGAGCCACCAGTTCTCGAGGGCCTTCCTGGCGCAGTGGGGGAGCTCGGAGGTGCTGCGGGGAGTGCCCCGCGACCCAACCGCGTGGCAGGTCTACTCGGCCGCCGACGTGCTGCTGGCGCTGCTCGCTGCCGGGCTGCTGGCGTCCGCGCTGCTCGGCGGGCGGGCGGGCCGGCTGGTGCTGCTGGCGGGGCTCGCGGTGGCGCTGGCGTTCATCCTGCACGCGATCGCGCACCCACCCACCAACGGCGCCAACGTGTTCGATCCGAGCCTTGGGCGCTACACGCCCGACAGGCCCACCGCGGGTGCGGGGGAGACGTTCGCGCTGGCCGCGCTGGGCGCCTCGGTGGCGGGCTTGGCGCTGTCGTTCACGGCCGATTAGCGCCTCTATCCTCGAAGCACCGATGTCGATCACGCAAGCCGACAAGCGCCGCGAGCTGCCCGACGAGCCCGGCGTCTACCTGTTCCGCAACGCGCGCGGGAAGGTGATCTACGTCGGCAAGGCGAAGTCGATCCGCAAGCGGGTCGCGTCGCATTTCTCGAACCCCAGCACCCGGGCGGGGCGCGACCTGGTGCCGATGATCGACCACGTCGAGGCGCTGGTGGTCCACACCGAGGCCGAGGCGCTGCTGGCCGAGCAGAACTTCATCAAGCAGTACAAGCCGCGCTTCAACATCCGCCTGCGTGACGACAAGTCCTACCCGTACATCGCCATCTCGCTGGATGAGGACTTCCCTCGCGTGTACTTCACCCGCGAGCGCCACCGCCGTGACCGCGCCTACTTCGGCCCCTACTCGAATGCCAAGCGAGTTCGCTCCACCCTCGAGGTCCTGGGCAAGGTGTTCATGTTCCGCTCCTGCGAGGGCCCCGAGCCGGGCCGGCGCAGCGGCTCGCCCTGCCTGGATTACTACATCAAGCGCTGCGAGGCGCCGTGCGTGGGCTACGTGAGCCGCGAGGATTACCGCAAGGGGATCG
>JAFAZB010000353.1 GCA_019240015.1 Solirubrobacterales bacterium | reverse complement strand
GGATCAGGGCGTCGTTCCTGCTCGCGGGGCCGCTGCTCGCTCGTTTCGGTCATGCACACATGCCGCCGCCCGGCGGCGACGTGATCGGGCGCCGGCGGCTCGACCCTCACCTCGATGCCTTCAGGGCGCTCGGCGCGCAGGTCGACGCCGGCCGCGACATCGTGCTCACCGCCCCGCCGCTGGGGCTCAGCCCGTGCGACTTCTTGATGGACGAGCCGTCGGTGATGGCGACCGAGAACGCTCTGATGGCGGCCGCCCTGACGCGGGGCCCCACCGTGATCCGCAACGCGGCCTCGGAGCCGCACGTGCAGGATCTCGCGCGGATGCTGGTCGCGATGGGCGCCGCAATCGACGGCATCGGCTCAAACGTGATGACCGTGCACGGGACCAGCAACCTGCGGGGCGCGACCCACACGATCGCTCCCGATCACATCGAGATCGGATCGTTCATGGCGCTCGCGGGAGTCACCGGCGGCGAGCTGATCGTGAAGGACACGGTCCCGGAGGACCTGAGGATGATCAGGCTGGTGTTCGAGCGCCTGGGGCTCCGCAGCGAAGTGCGCGGCGCGGACGTGATCGTTCCCGCAAATCAGGAGCTGGTGATCCACAACGACACCGGCGATTACCTGCCGAAGGTCGAGGACGGCCCGTGGCCGGCCTTCCCGGCCGACCTGACCAGCATCGCGCTGGCGCTCGCCACGCAGGCCGAAGGCTCCGTGATCATCCACGAGAAGATGTTCGAGAACCGGCTGTTCTTCACCGACAAGCTGGTGATGATGGGCGCCGCGATCACTATTTGCGACCCTCACCGGGCGATCGTCGTGGGGCCGCGGCGGCTGCGCGGCAGCAGGGTGGAGTCGCCCGACATCCGCGCCGGGATGGCGATGCTGATCGCGGCGCTGTGCGCCGACGGGGTCACCGAGATCGGAAACATCAGGCAAATCGACCGCGGCTACGAGCGGATCGACGAGCGCTTGCGCGACCTCGGCGCGCGGATCACCCGGTTGGACGACGCGCCGGTTCCGGCAGCGGGATGACTCGCGACAGATGCCGGCTCCGAGAGCCGGTGGAGGCGAGGTGAGCGCCAGCCACCGCGCCGACGAACCAGCCCCCGCCGTCGATCGCATTCCCAGTGGGACCCGCGACGTGCTGCCCGACGAGATGCGCGAACTGCGCGCGATGACCGACCGCGTGCGAGAAGTGTTCGAGCGGCACGGCTACGGCGAGGTGTACACGCCCGCGCTGGAATACGAGGGGACGTTCGCTCGCGCGGCGGGGCCGGGCGGCGACGTGCCATGGCCGGGCCAGAGCACCGCCTGGCGCCGGCCGGCGAGCGCTTGGCCGGGGGCACGCCCCGCCTACCGGATGTTCGATGAGCAGGGCAACGTGCTCGTGCTGCGCTCGGATATGACGATCCCGATCGCCCGGTTGGTGGCGACTCGCTATCCCCAAGCCGAGCCGCCGCTGCGCTTCTCCTACCTCGCGCACGCTTATCGCGGGGTGCGCCCCCAGCGGGGTCAGTCCCGCGAGTTTCTCCAGGCCGGAGTCGAGCTGATCGGCGCGCCGGCGCCCGGTGGAACCGCGGAGGCGTTGAACGTGCTGTGCGCCGCGCTCGGCGCCGCCGGGCTGCGCACCTACCGTGTCGGGCTCGGCGACGCATCCCTGTATCCGGCGCTGCTCGAGGCGGTGGGCGCTCCCATCGAGCGGCGCGAGCGGATCCTGAGCGAGCTGGTGGAGGGCAACTTCGTCGGCCTCGAGGGAGAGATCGCCGAGCTCCAGCTGCCGGACAAGGACGCCGAGCTGCTGCTGCGCGTGCCTCGGATACGTGGTGGACCCGAGGTGCTGGAGGGGCTGTCGGGCGCCCTCGGCGACGCCGTCGGCGGGATGCGCGACGTGCACGCGCTGCTCGCGCCGGAGGTCGCGGAGCGGATCATCTTCGACCTCGGTCTGGTGCGCAGCCTCGGCTACTACACGGGCGCGGTGTTCCAGGTCTACGACCCGGCCTACGGGGTGCCGATCGGCGGCGGTGGGCGCTACGACGAGCTGCTGCGCTCGTTCGGCCGGCACCTGCCAGCCGTCGGCTTCGCGCTCCACGTCGAGCGGCTGCACATCGCGCTCACCGGCGAGGAGCGCGGGCGAGGTCCCAGGATTCCGCGATGATCGGCCGCCCAGCGAGGCTCTTCCGATGAGCGAGCTGCGGATCGCGGTTCCGCGCGGGACGCTGTTGTTCGAGACGCTCGAGCTGCTCGACAGGATCGGGATCGACACCCGCGAGGTGCGCGAGAACGAGCGCAAGCTGCTGTTCGAGGACTCGGGGATCGTCACGATGCGCCCGTCCGACGTCCCGACCTACGTCGAGGCCGGAGCCGCCGAGCTGGGGGTCACCGGCAGGGACGTACTGATGGAGCAGCCCGAGCGCGAGGTCTATGAGCTGGTCGACCTCGGTTACGGACACTGCCGGATGGTGCTCGCCACGGCGGCGGGCGAGGACCTCGCGGCGGAGGCGCTGCGGCGTTTGGGCGTGGTGCGGATCGCGACCAAGTACCCGCGGGTCGCGGCGCGCTATTTCCTCCAGACGGGCCGCCAGGCCGAGATCGTCGAGGTCAAGGGATCGGTCGAGTTGGCGCCGCTGACGGGGCTGGCCGAGGGAATCGTCGACCTCACCGCGACCGGCACAACCCTGCGCGAGAACGGGCTGGTGATCCGCGAGGAGATCGCCGTCTGCACCGCGCGTCTGATCGCCAACCCGGTGGCCCACAAGCTGAAGGCGGCCGCGATCGACAGGCTCCTGGAGCGTCTCGATGCAGTGTGAGCGGATCACGCTGGCGGGCGATCCGGCCGCCCTGGCCAGCGAGCTGCGGTCGCTGGTTCCCGCTACCGAGTCGGTGGGCGGGGTGGTAGCCGAGATCATCGCTCGGGTCAGGGCCGGCGGCGACGACGCGGTCCGGTTCTACACCCGCCAGTTCGACACCGGCGGAACCCAGCCGGCGGCAGTCGAGATCCCCGAGCCCGAGCTCGAGACGGCCGCGGCGCGGCTCCCGACCGAGATCCGCGACGCCCTGCAACAGGAGGCCGACCACGTCCGCCGCGTGGCCGAGGCAGCGCTCGGATCCGAGCAAGCGGTCGGCTTCGATGGCCACACGGTGACGCTGCGCGAGGTGCCGGTGGGTAGCGCCGCGATCTACGTCCCCGGCGGTCGCGCCCCGTACCCAAGCACCGTGGTGATGGGGGTTGTGACCGCGCGGGCGGCGGGAGTGGAGCGCGTCTCGGTCTGCTCGCCGCCAAGCAGCAACGGCGACATCGACCCCGTCGTGCTCGCGGCGTGTCAACTCGCCGGCGCATCGGCGGTGTTCCGGATGGGCGGGGCGCAGGCGATCGCCGCGCTCGCCTACGGGACGCAGACGGTGAGCGCCGTCGACGTGATCGTCGGGCCCGGCAACCTGTACGTCCAAGAGGCCAAGCGGCAGGTCTCCGCGCAGGTCGGCATCGACGGCTTCGCCGGTCCCAGCGACCTGATGGTGCTCGCCGGCGCGGACGCCGACCCCGCCGCGCTGGCGCTCGATCTGCTCGCGCAGGCCGAGCATGGCGCGGGCACGCTGGTGGTCGGCGTGTCACCCGCGGCCGAGCTGCTCGACGCGGTGGCCGAACAGATAGAGGCCGAGGAGGACTGGGGCGCCGTCGCGCGGCTCGTGCAGGTGAGCGACGCGGCGCAGGCGCTGGCGCTCGCCGAGGCGTTTGCGCCCGAGCACCTGGAGCTCGTCGGCGAGGAGCTGGAGGAGCTCGCTGGAAGCGTCACCCGCGCCGGCTGCCTGCTCGTCGGTTCGGCGAGCGCCACGGCGTTCGGCGACTACATCGCCGGCTCCAACCACATCCTGCCGACCGGCGGGACGGCACGCTTCGCCTCGGCGCTCTCGCCGGCGAACTTCCGGCGGCGATTCGCCGAGGTCCGAGTGGGCGAGGGAGCGAGCGCGCTTGCGCGGGCTGCCGCTCCGCTGGCCAGGGCGGAAGGCTTCGAGCTCCATGCCCGGTCGATGGAGGCGCGCATTCGGGACAATGGCGAGCGATGAGCCGGACAGCCACGATCGACCGCAAGACCGCTGAGACCGAGGTTCACGTCGAGCTCACGCTGGACGGCGAGGGGACAGGCGAGCGGGACACGGGCGTGGGCTTCCTGGACCACATGCTCGACCTGCTCGCGCGGCACGGGCGGATCGACCTCACCGTGCGCGCGAGCGGCGATCTGGAGACGGGTGCCCACCATACGGTCGAGGACGTCGGTATCTGCATCGGCCAGGCGCTCGATCGGGCGCTGGGCGACCGGGCGGGGATCACCCGCTACGGCGAGGCCACCGTGCCGATGGACGAGTCCCGGGCCTCGTGCGCGCTCGACATCTCCGGCCGCGGCCTGTGCGCGTTCGAGGCGTCGCTCCCGCCCGGCTCGATCGGCAACTTCGACCATCAGCTGGCCGAGGAGTTCTTCCGCGCGCTGGCCAACAACGCCAAGCTCACGCTGCACATCACCGTGCAGGCCGGAACCAACGCCCACCACGTGATCGAGGCTGCGTTCAAAGCGCTGGCCAGGGCGCTCCGGGCCGCGGTCGCGCTCGACCCGACGCAACGCGGCGTGCCGAGCACCAAGGGAACGCTGGTATGAGGATCGCCGTGATCGACTACGGGATGGGCAATCGGCGCTCGGTGCAGAAGGCGCTCGAGCACGTGGGCGCGCGAGCCGAGATCACCAGCGACCACGAGCAGCTGCGCCGCGCCGATGGCTTGGTGCTCCCGGGGGTCGGTGCGTTTCCGCTGGCGATGCGGAACCTGCACGAGCTCGGGCTCCCCGACTTGATCGCCGGCCTGGTAGCCGATCGAGTCCCGCTGCTTGGCATCTGCCTGGGGATGCAGCTGCTGTTCGAGCGCTCGGAAGAGCTCCAGCAAACCCGAGGTCTGGGGCTGCTGGCGGGATCGGTCAGCGGGCTTGCGACCGGCGGCTTGAGGACTCCGC
>JAFAZB010000232.1 GCA_019240015.1 Solirubrobacterales bacterium | reverse complement strand
GGACCTCGGTGAGCGCCTGGCGGGCCACCGTCTCGGCTTCGGCGATCTCGCTCGCCGCCCGCTCGGGGCTGGACGGCAGCAGCCGCCCCGCCAGCTCGGCCTTGAGCGCGATCACCGACAGCGAATGGCCCAACAGGTCGTGGAGATCGCGAGCGAATCGCTCGCGCTCCTCGGTGACGGCCAGGCGGGCCAGCTCGGCGCGCGCCCGGCTCAGCTCCTCGTTGCGAACCCGCAGGTCGCGCATCAACAGCATCAGCAGCCCGATCCCGGCGCTGCTGGCGACGAACCCGACCACGGATCCGCCCGAGGCGCCGCTCAAGCTGCTGGTGACGCCGGCGAGCACGGTGCACATCGCGACCGCTGAGAAGGCCAGCCGCGATGACGACAGCAGCGACGCGCAGGCGCAGGCGTAGGTGAACAGGAATCCCCAATTGGACTGGTCGACCAGCGTCAGGGCGATCGCCACCGCGACCAGCACGGCGAACAGGCCCGTCGTCAGCGCCGTCTGCCGGCGGCTGCGCCAGGTCAGCACCAGCGCCACGTAGGCGGCGACGAACAACGCCGCCGCGCCGATCACGAACCCGTGGTGGGCTGCGCTGCCGTGCCTATCGATCGCGTCGATCAGCGGGAACAGCAGGAACGCCAACCACACGAGTGCGCCAGCCAGCCGCGCCCCGGTGAGCGGCCGGCCATCGAACAGGCCGAGCGGGACTTGGCGCTGCGCCCGTCCCCGCGCGCAGTCGGGGGACTCGGTCAACCCTGCTCCCCCAGCGGGCGGCGCAGGAACCGCACCATCATCACGATGCCGACGACCGTCCAGATCGCGAGCGTCTGCAGATCGTGCCCCTTCAGACCCGCGCCCGTCGTCCTGGGGTCGAACGCGTACTGGAGCGCGTCCGCCAGGGGCCTGATCGGAAAGAAGTTCGCCACGTCGGTCAGCGCCTTGGGCAGCCCGGTGGCCGGGAACCAGACGTTGGAGATGAAGGTCAGCGGCAGCACCGTCAGGTTGACGATCACCGGCGCGCTCTCGGCGCTCGAGATGAACCTGGTGATGCCGATCCCGAGCGTCGTGAACGCGGCGGTGCCGAGCGCCAGCGTGAGGATCACCGCCGGCAGCGTGGAGCCCCGCACGTGAACGCCCCACACGACCGCGCCGAGCCCCAGCGTCAGCGCCGTGATCGCCGCGACGATCAGGATCGTCGAGCCGATCCGCGCCGCGACGTAGGCCCAGCGCGGCAGCGGCGTTCCCTGCATCCGCTTGAGCACGCCCGCGTCGCGGAGGATCGCGGTACCGATCGCCATGTTGACGTAGGTGGTAGCGATCACCGCGTAGGCCAGGATCCCGGGGACAAAGAAGTCGTCGTAGGGGATCCCGCCGCGGCTCGAGATGTGGGCGCCCTTGTCGATCGAGGCGAAGATCACCAGGAACATCAACGGGAACACGAACGTGAACACGCCGCGACCACGATTGCGCCAGTAGGACCGCTGCTCGTAGCGGATCTGCCACGCGACGAGACCGAGGTCCCGCCGCAGCGATGCAGTCAACACGGAGCTCATCTAGCTACCTCCTCCGGAACCTGGTTCGGGGCGCTGGAGCCGGTGAGCTCCAGATAGATGTCCTCGAGCGTGGGCTGGCTGACCGAGAAGTGCCCAAGCTCGATCTGGCGCTCGAGCGCCCAGCTGGTGATCCGGTGCGCGGCCAGCACCGGCTCGGTCGTGAGCACCAGCACGCGGTCGCCGTCCAGCGAGCGCGAGCGCGAGGGCACCGCGGGCAAGTCGCCCAGCGACCAGCCCGCCGGCAGCGTGAAACGGATCTCCGCCGGGCGCACGTCGCGCCCGGCTAGTTCATCCGGCCGTCCGATCGCGATGATCTGGCCCGCGTTCATGACCGCGACGCGGCTCGCGAGGTGTTGCGCCTCGTCCATGTAGTGCGTGGTCAGGAACACGGTCTTGCCGAGATCGCACAGCGAGCGGATCGTCGACCAGGCCTGCCGGCGGGCCGCGGGATCGAACCCGGTGGTCGGCTCGTCCAGGAAGATCAGGTCGGGCTCGCCGACGAGCGCCAGCGCCAGATCGAGGCGGCGGCGTTGTCCGCCCGACAGCTGCCTGGCGCGCACATCGCGCTTCTCGGTCAGCTCGACCAGCTCGATCACTTCGTCGACCGGCCTGCTGCGGACGTGGTAGCGCCCGTACATCTCGATCAGCTCGGCGACCGTCAGATCGGCCTGCACCCCGCACTGCTGGAGCACGATCCCCACCCGCTCGCGCAGTTCGCGCTCCCCGTGTGCGGGGTCCATCCCGAGCACCAGCGCATCACCGCCGGTCCGGGTGCGATAGCCCTCCAGGATCTCGACCGTGGTCGTCTTGCCCGCTCCGTTGGGACCGAGCAGGCAGAACACCTCGCCCGGAGCGACCTCGAAGCTGACGCCTTTGACCGCCTCGACGGCCCCGTAGGACTTGCGCAGGTCGCGGACTTCGACCGCCGGCGCCCGCCTCTGTATGTGATTCGTGGTCATGGCCGGCAGCGTAGGCATCGCCGACCCACAGCGTAAGTGGCGGTCGGCCGAATTCGGCCATGACGTTTGTCACCAACGCGGGGGTCGCACCTAACGCGTGCGGATGCGGCGCCCCGACCGCGAGGGGCCCCGCCCCCTTACTCGCTCGCGTTCCAGCGCTCGACCACCTCGGTCTCCCGCTCGTAGGACAGCACGCTCAGCGAGCCGGCGGCGAGGGCGAACCTGGCGCCGGCCGCCGCGTCCATGCGCAGCCAGCGCACCGCGAGGACCCGGAGCACGTGTCCGTGGGCGAACGTGATCGCCTCGCCTCCCACCTCGTCCACCCGCGCGAGCACCCGGTCGGCACGGGCCGCCACCTGCTCTGGGCGCTCGCCGCCCGGGCAACCGTCGCGCCAGAGGTTCCACTGCGGAGCCTGCTCCCAGATCTCGGGCGTGGTCAACCCTTCGTACTCGCCGTAGTCCCATTCGCGCAGGTCGTCCACGAGCTCGGCCGCGGATCCAAGCCCCGCCAGCTCGCAGGTCTCCCGTGCCCGCCGCAACGGGCTGCACAGCACCAGGGAGAACTCGTGGCCGGCGAGCACCGGCTTCAGCTTCATCGCCCGAGCCCGCCCCTCCTCCAGCAGCGGCAGGTCGGTCCTGCTGGTGTGCTGGCCGCTCTTGCTCCACTCGGTCTCGCCGTGACGGACGAGGTAGACCCGCTCGGCCATCTCAGGAGATCCCACCGGTCCGCTCGAGCTCGTCGATCTTCGCCCGCCGGCGCACGTGGCGCTCCTCGTTTGACAGCTCGGCGCGAAGGAACGCGACCACGATCTCGGCCGCAACCTCGGGCCCGATCACCCTGGCGCCGAGGCACAGGACGTTGACGTCGTCGTGCTCCACCGCCTGGTGGGCGGTGTAGGTGTCGTGGATCGTGGCGGCGCGGATCCCCCGGATCTTGCACGCGGCCACCGACACACCGGCGCCCGAGCCGCACACCAGGATCCCGCGTTGCGCCGTGCCCGCAACGATCGCCATCCCGACCTCCAGCGCCTTGTCCGGGTAGTCGATCGGCTCCGGGGAGTCGGTCCCCAGGTCGAGCACCTGATGGCCGGCGGCCTGTACCAGCGCCAACAGCCGGGGGCGGAGCAGAAAGCCCGCGTGGTCAAAGCCGCAGGCGACGATCACCGGCGGGCCTCGTGCACCGAAGCGCGGGCTTGAGCCCCACCCAGCTCGTGCTCGGCGAGCAGCGCGGCCCCCAGCACGCCGGCGCGGACGCCGTGTCGCGCGAGCCGGATCGTGGTCCGCTTGCCCAGTCCGGGCAGCACGTAGCCGAGCGCCACCCGCTGGGCGGGCTCGAGCAGCAGCCCGCCGGCGCGCGCAGCGCCGCCGCCGATCACGACCTCCTCGGGATCGAACGTGTTGATCGCATTGGCGATGCCGATCCCGAGCCGCTGACCCCAGATCTCAACGATCCGCAGCGCCGCGGGATCGCCGGCGTGGGCGGCCTGGACGGCGTCGGCCCCCAGCACCGGCTTGCCCTCCGTGTACAGCTCGCCGAGCTCCGACTCGGGGTGCAAGCTCGCCGCGTGGCCGGCCAGCCGGTCGAGCGCGTGACCCGAGGCCTCGAACTCCAGCGACCCCGGCTGGGGGAATCCGGTCGGCGCGGGCACCACCCCGGCGAGGTCGAGCCCGACGATCGTGTGCCCTAGCTCGCCCGCGCCGCCCGTCGCGCCGCGATAGATCCGTCCGTCGAGTATCAGCCCGCCGCCGACGCCGGTGCCGACGGTGATCATCACGAGGTGGTGGGCCACCATCCGCAGCTGGTCGTCGTGCGCCTCGGCCAGCGCCGCGACCGTGGCGTCGTTGTCGACGAACACCGGCACCCCGAGGCGGTCCTCGAGCACCTGGCGGAGCGGGACATCGGCCAGCGGGATGTTGACCGACGAGACCACCCGGCCCGTGTCGAACTCGACCACCGATGGTACCCCCACGCCTACTCCCCGCAGCTCACCGCCGTGCGCCGAGTCGATCATCGACAGCAGCTGCTCGATCAGCGCATCGCTGTTCGAACGCGCCGTCGGCTGGATCTGCGACTCGCCGAGATCCCGTTCGCGAAGCGTCGCGACCGCGACCTTGGTCCCGCCCAGATCGACCCCCACCAGCGAGCTCACGAGCGCTCCCCCACCGCCAGCCCTCGGGCCGCAGAGGCGTCGAGCAGCACGGTCACCTCCTCCGCCAGCGGCGGCAGCAGCGAGGAGGGGACGTGCGGGTCCGGCACGGCGCCCGGTCCGAACGCGGCCGCGACCGCGTCCGCCTTGGACTCGCCGGAGACCAGGAACACGACTCGGCGCGCGGAGGTCAAGGCGCTCAGCGTCAGCGTGACCCGCGGCACGAACGGCTCGAGCCCAGCCTCCGGAACGCCGACCACCAGCCGCGAGCGCTCCGAGAGCGACTCCTGGCCGGGAAACAGCGACGCGGTGTGACCGTCGGGCCCGAGCCCGAGCAGCACCAAGTCAAAGCGCCCCGGTCCGGCTGCGCGCAGCTCGCGCTCGTACTCCGCGGCGGCCGCCTCCGGCCCCAGCTCGCCCTTGATTCGCCGCACCGTGGGCGACCGGGGGCCCGCCAGCGGATCGAGCAGCGACTCCTTGATCATCTTGTAGTTGGAGCGTTCGTCGTCGGGAGGCACGCAGCGCTCGTCGCCGACCCAGAAGCACGTCTCGCTCAGGTCGGCGCCGACGGCTTGGACCGCCTGGACCAGCTCCTCGTAAGCCGCCCGCGGGGTTCCGCCGCCCGCGAGCACGACGTGGCCGCCACCCACCGCGGCCCCGATCAGCATCGCTGCGCAGGCGCGCGGCGGGTCGTCGGCGAGCTCGATCTCGAGCGTCACTGCGGACAGAGCCTTCGCGCCGCGTCGAGCGCGGGGCCGTAGGTGGGATCGCGCAACAGAGCTTGGCGCACCCCCTCGCCGAGGATCCCTCCCTCACCGCGCGAGGCTCCGAGCACCTGCCACTCGCGTTTGGTTCCCTGGCCAGTCTGCTCGCGCGCTCGCAGCCCCCCCGGGCCGCGATCGAGCGACAGCGAGAACCCCGGCTGACAGGAGATCGTCACCCCCGCCAGCCCGGGGGCCGACTGGTCGGCCGACAGCAGCTCGATCTCGACCTGATCTCCGTTTCGCTGCGCAGCCCCGCGCAGCCCCGAGGAGTCAACCGCCTGAAGCGCCTCCGGCTGCCAGTGCAGGCGTGAGCTGAGCCATCCGGCCAGCAGCAGGGCGCTCGCGGTCGAGGTCTGCTTGTGGCGGACCGCCAGCCCGGAGATTCGCCGCAGGTCGGGCAGCCGCTGGCGGGGATCGAAGCTCGCCGCGAGCCGCTCGCGCCATGGCGTGGTGCGCAGCCAGGCCAGGTCGACCACGTACGCGGAGTCGAGCAGCTCGACGGCCCGGGCGAGCGCCTCCGCGGGCTCAGCCTCGTCATCGGAGTCGAGCAGCAGCACGTCGGTCATCCCCAGCAGCGCCTCCACTGCCCGCTCGTGCCCGTGCGGGCACCACAGCGTGGTCGGCAACTCGGAGGCGATCACCGGGTCGACGATCGTGTCCAGACGCGCGAGATGGCGCTCGCCCATGTCGATCTCCACCTGCTCGCGAATCACGCCGATGCTGCCGGGGACGGGCTCCTCGTAGCTCATCACGACCACGGCGTCGAGCGACTCGCGCCGCTCCTCGACGGCGCACAGCACGGTGCGTGAGGCGTGGTAGCGGCCCACGCGCTCGAGTCGGTTGGCGATCTCCCCCTTCCACGAGCGGTCGACGACCACCACGAGGTTCAGTACACGGGCCGGCGCCAGCCCGTCGTTGGCCGCATGGCGCTCGCGCAGCAGCTCCCGGAGAGCGGCCTCGATCGCGTCCGGGTTGGTGTCGTGCTCGGACCAGACGTCCTCGCTCACAGCCGCCGCCAATGCCGGTCTCCGTCGAGCAGCTGGTCGGCCTGCGCGGGGCCGGCCGAGCCCGCGGGGTACTCCGGGATCGGCGAGCTGGTGTCCTCGTGCCACGCGGTCAGGATCGGATCGATCACCCCCCACAGCGCCTCGATCTCGTCGTTGCGCGTGAACAGGGTGGCGTCGCCGCGCATCGCGTCGAGGATCAACCGCTCGTAGGCCTCGGGCGACTGGGACATGAACGAGGTGCCGTAGCGGAACTCCATGTTGACGGGACGGATCCGCATCCGAGGACCGGGAATCTTGGCCCCCAAGGAAACCGACACGCCCTCGTCCGGCTGCACCGTCAGCACGATCTGGTTGCACTGCACGCCGACAGACCCCGAGCTCTGGAACGCGAGGTGCGGCACCGGCTTGAGCGTCACCGCGATCTCGGTCACCTTGCGCGCCAGGCGCTTGCCGGTGCGCAGGTAGAACGGCACCCCGGCCCAGCGCCAGTTGGAGACGTGCAGCCGAAGTGCCGCGTAGGTCTCGGTGCGGGAGTCGGCCGCCACCCCTTCCTCCTCCCGATAGCCCGGGACTTCAGAGCCGCCCGAGACGCCGGGTGCGTACTGGGCCCGGACGGCCATCGCGCCCACCTCCTCGGGAGCCGGCGGGACGATCGCCTCGAGCACCTTCAGCTTCTCGTCGCGCAGCCGGTTGGCCTCGAACGCCGCCGGGGGCTCCATCGTCAGCAGGGCCAGCAGCTGCAGCATGTGATTCTGGACCAGGTCGCGCAGCGCCCCGGCCCCCTCGTAGTAGCCGGCGCGCCCCTCGATCCCGATGTCCTCGGCGGCGGTGATCTGCACGTTGTCGATGAAGTTGCGGTTCCACACCGGCTCAAACAGCGCGTTTGCGAACCGCAGCGCCATCAGGTTCTGGACCGTCTCCTTGCCGAGGTAGTGGTCGATCCTGAACACCTGCGACTCCTCGAACACCCCCAGCACCTCGGTGTTGAGCGACCGGGCGGAGGCCAGGTCGTAACCGAACGGTTTCTCGATCACAATCCTGACCTCGGCCTGCTCGGCCCGGTTCAACCCGGCCTCGCCGAGCTTGCCGGCGATCACGGGGAAGAACTGGGGAGCGGTCGAGAGGTAGAAGACCCGGTCGAGCTGCTCGCCGGCCTGCTCGTCGAACTGCTTCAGCGTCCGCTCGAGCTCGGCATAGACCTCGTCGTCGTCGAACGCGCCCGGGACGTAGCGCATGTCCGAGAGCAGCCCCTCGAGCACGTCCGGATCGGGCTTCGTGCGGGAGTAGCGCTCGATCGACTCGCGTGCCATGTCCTGGAAGGCCTCGTCCTCCTTCTCGCGGCGGGCCACGCCGATCATCTCGAAGCGCTCGGGCAGCGCACCTTCGTGCGCGAGGTTGTACAGCGCGGGCAGCAGCTTGCGATGCGCCAGGTCCCCGGTGCCGCCGAAGATCACCAGCGAGGTGGGATGCACGGGGAGGCGCTCGAGCCCCGCGACGAGCGGGTTCTCGGCGCTCTCGCCGGTCGCTGTGGCGCTCATCTGCACGTGGTCCTCATTTCGGTGCCGCCTTGACCGCATGCCCGCCGAACTGGTTGCGCAACGCCGCCAGCATGCGGGCTGAATAGTCCCCGTTCCCGCGCGAAGCGAAGCGCGCGAACAGCGCCGCGCTCAGAGCCGGCATCGGCACGTCGTGGTCGATCCCCGAGGCGAGCGTCCAGCGGCCCTCCCCGGAATCCTCGACATAGCCCTCCAGCGCGTGCAGATCGGCGCCGTCTGCTTCGAACGCCCGCGCCGCCAGCTCCAGCAGCCAGGAGCGGATCACCGAGGCGTGGCCCCACAGCTTTGCGATCTGCTCGACGTCGAGTCCGTATTCGGACTTGTGCAGCAGCTCGAACCCCTCCGCGTAGCCCTGCATCAGCGAGTACTCGATCCCGTTGTGGACCATCTTCACGTAGTGCCCCGCGCCGGGACCGCCCATCCGGTCCCAGCCGTCGGGGGGCGCCAGCACGTCGAGGATCGGGGCCAGGCGGGCGACCGCCGCTTCGTCGCCGCCGACCATCATGCAGTAGCCGACCTCCAGCCCCCAGACGCCGCCGCTGGTGCCGACGTCGACGAACTCCACTCCTTGCGCGGCGCACTGGGCGTGACGCGCGATCGACTCGGTCCACTTGGAGTTCCCCCCATCGGCGATCATGTCGCCCTGACCGAGCAACCCGAGCAGCGACTCGATCGTCTGCTGGGTCGGATCGCCCGCCGGGACCATGATCCAGACCGCGCGGGGAGGCGTCAGCTGCTCCACCAGCTCTTTCAGCGATCCCGCCCCGGCCGCGCCCTGCGCCTCGGCCGCCTTGACCGCGTCGGCGCTGAAGTCGAATGCCACCACTTCGTGGTCTGAGTCCCGCTTGATGCGGTGGACCATGTTGCCGCCCATCCTGCCCAAGCCGACGAAGCCGATCTGCATCTTTAGCCTCCTAGATGATTGCGGTGATCCGCTCTGTCAACGCCCGCACCGCCGTCACCGGGTCGCCCTCGAGCGCGACCCGCTCGGCGGGCAGCCCATGCGACCGCAGCGTCTCCAGGTCGCCGGCCGCCTGGGCGGCGATCAGCGTCCCGAACGAGTACCCGGCGCCGGGGATCTCGGCGTCGCGCTGGGGCATCCCGACCAGCTGCAGGAAGCGCCCTGTCGGGGGGCCGCCTTTGTGCAGCTGGCCGGTGGAGTGCAGGAAGCGCGGCCCGTAGCCGAACGTCGTCGCGACCCCGGTGGCCGCGCGGATCGTCGCGCGCAGCTGCGCCACCGCGGCGTCGAGCTCGTCGGAGAACGGCAGGTAGCCCATGATCGCCACGTAGTGCGGAGGCCGGGCGTCGGCCAGCAGCGCCCGCAGCTGCTCGTCGCCGGCGGGCTCCAGCTCCGGGATCGACCCGGAGTCGAGCACCCGCTTGGTGTTGTCCTTGGCTTCCTGGACGTTGGGCTGGTCGAACGGGTTGATCTCGAGCGCCCAGCCCGCGACCGCGACCGCGAACTCCGCCAGGAAGAAGATCCGCCCCAGATCCACCGGCCCGTGCGCGGGCAGCGTGAGCGTTGGGTGGCCGCCGTCGGCGAGCCTCGCGACGGCGTCATCGAGCGTGGGGTCGGCGTGGTCGCCGTCGCGCAGGTAGGCGAACACCCGGTCCTCGCCGTACTCCCCGGGGTCTCCGAGCGGCTCGTCGGCGACCGGCAGGATTCCGCGTCCGTGCTTGCCGGTCGACTCCGCGACCAGCTGCTCGACCCACAGGCCAAAGCTGTCGATCGGCGGCGCCACCACGAAGGTCAGCTTGTCGCGCCCCCGGCGCGACAGCTCTCCGACCGTGGCGCCGAGCCACAGACCGGAGTTGGACTCGCTCGAGTCGTAGTGGGCGCAGTTCTGCTCGGCCACCTGGCAGCGGTGCAGCAGCGCTTCGATGTTGATCCCCATCAGCGCCGCCGGGACCAGGCCGAACAGCGACAGCACCGAGTAGCGCCCGCCGATGTCCGGCGGGTTGCGGAAGCAGTGCCGGAGCCCGTCGTCGGCGGCCAGCCGCTCGAGCGGGCTGCCGGGATCGGTCACCACCACGAACTGGCGCGGCTCGGCGTACTGGCGGAAGTAGTGATAGTGCGAAAGCGTCTCGATCGTCCCACCCGACTTCGACGAAACGATGAACACGGTCCGCTCGAGGTCGACCGACTCCTTCACCGACAGCACCACGTCGGGATGGGTCGAATCGAGCACCTGCAGTGCCAGCCCGTCGGGCACTCGCCCGAATGAGCGCCGCAGCACCTCGGGGCCGAGCGAGGACCCGCCCATTCCCAGCAGCACCGCGTCCGTGAACCCGTCTTCACGGCAGCGCTGGGCGAACTCGCGCAGCTGCGAAGCGTGCTCGAGCATCGCCTCGGAGACGGTCAGCCAGCCGAGGCGGTCCTCGATCTCCGGGACCCCGGGCCCGCCCCACAGCGAGGGATCGCGCCGCCACACCCGTTGCGCCACCCGCTCGCGCATCGCCAGCTCGACGCGCTCGCCGATCGGCTGCGCCAGCTCGCTCGGCAGCTTGGCCTCGATCGTCTGTGGCTTGCCGGTCACCACCGCCGCGCGGCGCTCCTCGATCCCGGCCAGCAGCCGGTTCATGGCCTCCTCGAACTGGTGGACGCCGTCTACCAACAGCTCATCGGTGACCGCGTCGAGGTCGATCCCGGCCCCCGCCAGCGCCTCGAGGTCGGCGCTGGGGTCGTGCTCGGCCGTCGGCCCGCTGAGGTGCGCGTGATCGGCGACCGCGTGCAGCGTGGCCATCGGCATCGTGTTGACGGTATGCGCCCCGACCAGCCCGTCGACGTACATAGTGTCCGGGTAGTGGGGGTTCTTGACGCCGGTCGACGCCCACAGCGGTCGCTGGACCGCGCCGCCGGCATGGCGCAGCCCCTCCCAGCGGGGGCCGGAGAAGATCTCCTTGAAGCGACGGTAGGCGGCCCGGGCGTTGGCCAGCGCAGCGCGCCCGGCCAGCTCCGTCGCTCCCAGCTGCTCGAGCTTGCGGTCGACGTTGGTGTCCACGCGCGAGACGAAGAAGCTGGCCACCGAGTTGACGTCGAGCGGCTTGCCTTCGGCTTGACGGCGCTCCAGGCCGCGCAGATACGCCTCCGCCACGGCCTCGTACGCCGAGACCGCGAACAGCAGCGTGACGTTGACGTTGATGCCCTCGTAGATCGCCTGCTCGATCGCGGCCACCCCTTCGGGCGTGCCCGGGATCTTGATCATCACGTTGGCCCGCTTGAGCGCCTGCCAGTAGCTGCGTGCCGCCTCGATCGTGCGCTCGCTGTCGTGGGCGATCTCGGGCGCGACCTCCAGCGAGACGAATCCATCGCGACCGTTTGACTCGCGGTGGACCTCGGCCAGCACGTCGGCGGCCAGCTGCACGTCGCGCACCGCGATCCGGTCGTAGATCGCACGCGCATCGAGCTGCTCGCGCGCCATCGCCGCAAGATCCCCGTCGTAGTCACTCGAGCCGAGGATCGCCTTCTCGAAGATCGACGGGTTGGCGGTCACGCCGCGCAGCGACTCCTCGGCCACCATCCGCGCCAGCTCGCCGCCCTCCACCAGCGTGCGGCGGATCTGGTCGAGCCACACGCTCACCCCTGCCTCGGTCAACGCCAGTAGCCGCGGGTTCGGCGTCGTGGCGGTGCCGGTCGTCACGGAGCGGTGCGAGCTGACGAAGCCACTAATAGAGAGCATAGAGGCCGGGCCGTAGCCGGACGACTCCAGCGCGGCCCGTCAAAGCGAGGCCGGACGCCGAGCGGGCCGCGCTGGAGGCCCGGCCCGGCGGCGCGCATGCGCGCCGCCGGGGGTCGGCGCATGCGCCGACCCCTCACCCGAACAGGACCCCGTAGCGGCGGTACTCCTCGAGCGGCACCCGGCGCACCTCGGCGACCGCGTCCGCCAGCGCCACCAGCTCGATCTGCGTGTTGTGCAGCGCCGCCATCATGCCCCACTGCTGCTCGTGTGCGGCATCGATCGCCGCGAGGCCCAGCCGGGTCGCCAGCACCCGGTCGAACGCGGTCGGGGTTCCGCCCCGCTGCACGTGGCCGAGCACCGTGGCGCGGGTCTCGAAGCCCGTTCGGCGCTCGATCTCGCGCTCCAGCTGCTGGCCGATGCCGCCCAGCCTCGGGTGCCCGAACTCATCGAGCTCGCCCGCGGAGACGGCCATCGTGCCCTCCTTGGGCGTCGCGCCCTCGGCCGCCACCACGATCGAGAAGTAGCGACCACGCGCGTGGCGGCGGCGGATCAGCCCGCACACCTCGTCGATGTCGAACGGCTGCTCGGGGATCAGGATCACGTCCGCCCCCCCGGCCAGCCCGGAGTGCAGCGCGATCCAGCCGGCGTTGCGCCCCATCACCTCGACCACCAGGATCCGGTTGTGGCTCTCGGCCGTGGTGTGCAGGCGGTCGATCGCCTCGGTCGCGACGTGCAGCGCGGTGTCGAAACCGAACGTCACGTCGGTCGCCCCGAGGTCGTTGTCGATCGTCTTCGGCACCCCGATCACGTTGACGCCGTCCGCGTGCAGCCGGCTGGCCGCGCCCAGCGTGTCCTCGCCGCCGATCGCGATCAGGCCATCGAGCTCGTGGCGCGCGAGCGTCTCCTGGACCAGCTGCGCGCCGTCCTCGCGCTTGTAGGGGTTGGTGCGAGAGCTGCCCAGGATCGTGCCGCCCCGCGGCAGGATCCCGCGCGTGGACTCGATCGTGAGCTCCCGGAAGGAGCCTTCGAGCACCCCACGCCAGCCGTCCTCGAAGCCCAGCAGCTGATCGTCATAGGCGTCGACCGCCTTGCGCACCACCGCGCGGATCACCGCGTTGAGACCCGGACAGTCGCCACCCCCGGTGAGCACGCCGATCCGCACGGCGCTGAATCCTAAGGCCGGGGCGTGGGTAGCTGACGCCCGGCGCACTCTGGCAGAGTGCGCGCGTGCACATCGACCCCTACATCATCCTTGGCAGCGCGATCATCGGGCTCCTGGTCGGGATGACCGGGGCGGGCGGCGGGGCGCTGATGACGCCGATGCTGATCCTGCTGTTCGGGGTCACCCCGTCGACGGCGATCTCCAGCGATCTGGTCGCGGCGGTGGTGATGCGGCCGATCGGCGCCGCCGTGCATCTGC
>JAFAZB010000271.1 GCA_019240015.1 Solirubrobacterales bacterium | reverse complement strand
CGAATATGTCGCCGCCGTCGCTCGTCTAGGCTCGTTCGAAGCGCTGCCGAAGAGCGGCCGGCCGGACCTACCTTTCATGTCGAGGCGAGCTGTCGTCGTTGGATTCAGTCGCCGTGGGTCCCGTGGCCGGTGCCATATATGACGTATGGTATGGTGCGTTCGTGGTCAAAACGACGGTCTATCTGCCAGACGAACTCCACCAGGAGCTGAAGCTCGCGGCGAAGGAGCGCGGGACGAGCGAGGCCGAGCTGATCCGCACGGCCGTGCGGCACGAGCTGCTTGGCGCGCCAGCCGGTCAAGCGGAGCGCGCGAACCGACGTGCACGGCTACTCGCCGCGATGGGCACTGTCGATCGGTCGGTCTACCCGTCCGGCTATCTGGATGAACTGCGCGCGGGTTGGCACAGCTGATCGTCCTCGACGCGAGCGTCGGGATCGCGGCGCTCTCCGGTCGTGACGCGCATCACCGATCGGCGGCTAAGGCGCTCGCCGCGGCGACGGATGCCGACCTCGTCCTGGCCGCCACCTCACGCGCAGAGATCATGGTTGGACCTTGCGCAGTGGGAGGCGAGCCGCTCGCGGCCGCACGCGATTTCGTCGACGGCTGTGAGACGGTTCCGGTCACCGCGGCGATTGCGGACGACGCGGCGGCGCTTCGTGCTCGCCACCGCGCGCTCAGCCTGCCCGACGCGATCGCGCTCGCCGTAGCCACGCTGATCGACGCCGACGCTATCTGGACGTTCGATCGGCGCTGGAGCGGCGTCGACTCGCGCGTCGTCCACCCCTGAGCGCGGACGGGCGCCCCTGGCTCCACGCCGGCGCGGGCATCTCGACTGGTAGTCCAGGCTTCCGCAACGCGCGCGGGTAGGTGGTCCGGGCACTGCATCCGTACGTCCGTGCCGACGTCGGCGGAAACCCCAATGAGCGAGGTAGCGCCACCCCGGCGCGATCGAGTGACGCTGGATGGGGAGCTCGTGCTCGAGGCGATGGGGAGTGGCGAGATCGCTACCGGTGGCTCCGGTCCTCATATGACTGGTCGTAACGCACGCCCGCCGAGGTGGGGGAGAAGGCGCCCGAGCGACTCCAGGCAGGGGGGTGGCTCAGGTCGCCTTCGAGGCCATGTGCGACGCAAAGATCAAAGATCATCACCGAGAGGCTCTGCAGCCGTCTGATCCAGGCGCACAACGCGCGGACACGTATCGAGCACAGCTATGTCCAGACGCCCGCCGGCGACGTGCATCGCGCGGCGATCCTCGTGCGGGACACAGCTCGCGACTTCATCGGCTCCTATCGGGATTGGATCGAGCCATACCTTGCGGACCCAGAGCCCTGACTGCCGCCGGGGCACGCGAACGCCCGATCGACCGCCGCGGCGCCAGGCGTGGCCGTGGGAACTGGGACGCAGGTCTGTGGAAGTGCAGGTCATCACGGGCCGCGCCACGCCACCGGCTGGAAGCGGTCGTGGGTGGGCGGCCACCAACGCTGCCGCGAACACCTCAGCCGACAGATCCGCCGCAACCTCTCGGTTGCGCGTCGCGCGCCAACACCATCGCAACACGAGCGGCAGATATCGGCAATACATCACCGTAAACGCGGAACCGTCGCCGCGAGCGACAGCCGCGAGGAGCTCAGCATCGGCCCGATCGGTTTGGTTGGCCATCTATCAATAGCTTTGTGGGATGCAGAGAGTTGTGACGGACTCCTAGCAAGCGGTGCGTTTCCGCGGGAACGTTTGCATCCTCAACATTCCCTACGGAACGTGCAGGAGCGCACCCGCCCTGGCACCCGGCCACCTCTCCTGGCTCGAGGCCCTCCGACCCGGAGGCGACCCCGACCATCGTGACCGACGGTGTCACTTAAACGGCGCTTGGCGGCACTCTTGGGCGAATGGATGATGCCGAGGCGTTCGCATCTCTGTACCAACGTGAGGGCGAGCCGGTGCTCGTGTTCCTTTCCCGCCGCACCTTGGATGTGGAGGTCGCGATGGACCTGACGGCCGAGACGTTCGCGGTGGCGCTTGGCTCGTGGCGCCAGCTGCGCAGCCTCGCACCCGAGCAGGCTCGGGCGTGGCTGTTCAC
>JAFAZB010000141.1 GCA_019240015.1 Solirubrobacterales bacterium | reverse complement strand
GTGGACGGGCGACGGGGCGAGCTGCGAAGTGCCCGCCGCCGCCGAGGCCTAGGGGCGCGGGCCTACAGCCGCTGCCTCGCTGGGCGGGCAGGCCGCGATGCCGGCCCCTGCGGCCACCGCGGGCCGCGGCGCCTCGCCATCGGACCTGCATGAGCCCCCAGATTGGCGCCCCGCCATCCGAAATGGGGACTCATGCATCCATGTCGTGTACGAGCACCCATTTCACTTCGGAGTGGTGCAGTTTGGGTGATCGTGCACGCCGTGCGCGGGGGCAGCGCGATCCGGCCCTGGGGAGGTCGCGGCCACAGCGACGGAACGCTCCAAAGGCGGGGGCCGGCCCGCCCCGCTACCGCCCTCGCTCCGCCACCACGTGGTAGTCGGTGATGTCGCCATCCTCGAACGCGAGCGCCCACCCCGCGGACGCCGTGGTGGCGAACCGCGTGGAGCAGCAGCGAGCCCCATCCGCAGCCGATCGAGCAGTCGCTCGCCGGGCTCGAGCGCCAGCTTGCGGCAGATCAGCTCGAGCTTGCTCCCCTTCCCGGCGTACCACTCGACACGCACGAACGTGGCTTGCCGATCACCCACCGCCCGACAAAATAGCGCGCGCTCCGCGGCCGTCAGGAATGCTCTTCGGGGAGCGCCTCGACGTCGCGGCGGGTGTCCTTGATCCAGATCACCGTGGTGACGACGAACAGGATCAGCCCCGCCGCGGTGAGGAAGAACGTGACCGTCGTGCCGACCACGATCATCGTGATCGAGATCGCGCTCAGGAGCGGGAGCAGCGTCGGCCCGGGGAGGTGGATCTCCTCACCGGCGGGAGGCGCTTCGCGGTGCTCTAGGTCGCTCACGCGTGGACGTAGATCGCGGCCGCCAGGAAGGTGATCCCGAACATGAACACGCATGCGGCCCCGGCGATCAGGCCGGAGCGGATGTTCTTGCGCGCGAGCTTGCGATCCATTGAGCCTCCGGGAATCGTAGTGGTTGAGCCCTTACAGCTTCGCGTCGAGAACCATCGCCGCGAACAACAGCGCCAGGTAGAGCATCGAGAACAGATACAGCCGCAGCGCGACCCGTCGCTCGGGCCGCCGGTAGAGCACCACCGCGCCGGCGAGGAAGGTCAAGCCCAGCAGGACCGACGCGACGAGGTAGATACCGCCGAACGCGCCCGCGCAGAACGGCAGCTGGGAGGTCGCGTACAGCAGCAGCGTGTAGAGCAGGATCTGGCGGCGGGTCTCACGCTCGCCGCGGACCACGGGCATCATCGGCACGCCCACCTTCGCGTACTCGTCTTTCATCAGCAGGCTGAGCGCCCAGAAGTGGGGCGGGGTCCAGTAGAACACGATCGCGAACAGGTACAGCGCGGTCCAGGAGAGCGAGCCGCGCGCGGCCGCCCATCCCACCAGCGGTGGCACGGCGCCGGCGGCGCCGCCGATCACGATGTTCTGGGGGCTGCGCCGCTTCAGCCAGATCGTGTAGACCCCGACGTAGCCGAGGAACCCGCCGAGCGCGAGCGAGGCGGCCAGCAGGTTGACCGCCGTCGCGAGCAGCAGGAACGACAGCGCCGCCAGGCAGAGGCCGAACCAGAGCGCCGCGCGGGGCGCGATCCGCCCCGCGGGGATCGGGCGCGAGGCGGTGCGGCGCATGCGCGCGTCGATGTCGCGATCCCAGTAGTGATTGACCGCGCCGGCGCCGCCCGCCGACAGATAGCCGCCCGCGCAGGTCAGCGCGATTCTCGACACCGACGGGCTGCCGGCGACCTCCATCGTGGTGACGGTCGTCAGCAGCAGCAGCGACTGGACCTTGGGCTTGGTCAGCTCGACGTAGTCCCGCAGCAGCTGGCGCACGGCCACGAGCCCGATCGGACCTCCGGTCGCGCGTGTGGAGGAGACGGTCACGGCTACACCCGGGCGAACCGCTCGCTACCGCCCGTCTTCTGGGTGACGCCGGTCTGCCGCTCGACCTGACGGCGAATGTCTCGCATCGGCTCCACGGAGCGCACCCGGGGGATCGAATCGAAGTTGTTGACCGGTGGGGGCGAGGTCGTGAACCATTCGAGCGTGTTGCCCTTCCATGGATCGGGCCCGGCCACCTTCCCGTGCCTGTAGTTGCGCGCGACGTTGGCGATCGTCACCAGGATCCCAGCGCCCAGGATGAACGAGCCGATCGTCGAGATCAAGTTGTACGTCGACCACCCCACCCCGGGCGGGTAGGTGTACACCCGGCGCGGCATGCCGGACAGCCCGAGCGCGTGCTGCACGAAGAAGGTGGCGTTGAAGCCGATGAACATCAGCCAGAACGACAGCTTCCCCAGCGTCTCGTTCAGTAGCCGGCCGGTCATCTTCGGGAACCAGTAGTAGATCCCGGCGAAGATCGAGAACACCGCGCCGCCCATCAGCACGTAGTGGAAGTGGGCCACCACGAAGTAGGTGTTGTTGAGCTGCCAGTCGACCGGGAACACCGCCAGGAAGATCCCGGTGATGCCGCCGAGCACGAACACGGCGATGAACCCGACCGCGAAGTAGAGCGCGGTGGTGGTGACGATCGAGCCGCGCCACAGGGTGGCGATCCAGTTGAAGATCTTGACCCCGGTCGGGACCCCGATCAGGAACGAGCTGAGCATGAAGAAGCCGAGCACCACGACCGGCACCGGCGAGGCGAACATGTGGTGCGCCCAGACCAGCGTCGCCAGGAACGCGATCACGGCCGTGGAGGCCGCGATCGCCTTGTAGCCGAAGATCGGCTTGCGCGAGAACACCGGGATCACCTCGGAGATGATCCCGAACCCCGGCAGGATCATGATGTACACTTCGGGGTGGCCGAAGAACCAGAACAGGTGCTGCCACAACACCGGGGAGCCGTGCGCGGTGGGGTCGAAGAAGTGGGTCCCGAAGTGGCGGTCGGTGAGCAGCATCGTGACCGCCGCGGCCACCACTGGAAGCGCGATGATCAACAGGATCGCGTACACCAGGATCGCCCAGATGAACAACGGCAGCCGGCCCCAACTCATCCCTGGCGCGCGCATGTTGACGATCGTCGCGTAGAAGTTGATCGCGCCGAGCAGCGAGGAGACCCCGGTGATGTGGATCAGGAAGATCCACGCGTCCTGGCCGCCGCTGGGCGAGTACAGCTTGCTCGACAGCGGTGGGTAGCTCCACCAGCCGGACTCCGGCGGGTGGTAGAAGAGCGTGATGTAGAACACGACCCCACCCAGCAGCAGCAGCCAGAACGACATCGCGTTCAGCCGCGGGAAGGCCATGTCGCGCGCGCCGATCATCAGCGGCACGAAGTAGTTCCCAAACCCGGCCATGACCGGCACCACGAACAGGAAGATCATCGTCGTGCCGTGCAGCGTGAGCAGCTCGTTGTAGTGCTCGGAGGTGATCAGGGTGTTGTTGGGCACCCCTAGCTGCACCCGCATCAGCAGCGCCTCCACCCCGCCCAGGATGAAGAACACGAACGTGGTGACCATGTACATGATCCCGATCTTCTTGTGATCGGTGGTCAGCACCCAATCAACCCACCGCTTGGTCTGGCGCGGCTTGACGACCTCGTGCGAAATCACCTGGGGCACCGGCCGGAGTGCGTAATCGCTGCTCGACATCGTTCTCCTAGCGCTCGCTGGTGAGCATCACAGCTGATTCTCCGCGGTCAGGATCTGCCGCAGCTGGTAGACCTGGCTGTTGGCGGCCTGGATCGCCTGCTGCTGCTGGTTCAGCCAGGCGGTGAAGTCCGCGGGGCTGACGACCTTCACCAGCGCGGTCATCGCTGCGTGGTTGCGACCGCACAGCTGCGCGCACTGGCCGTGGTACAGCGCGCCCGGGTGGGGCGCCTTGAACCAGGTGTAGGTGGTGTAGCCGGGGACCGCGTCGACCTTCCCCCCGAGCGAGGGCACCCACCAGGAGTGGATCACGTCGCTGGCCTGGATATCCAGCACGATCGTGGTGTCCGCCGGGACCACCATTTGCTGGTAGGAGTAGGGAAGCTTGCCGGCGAACGCATTGTTGAGGCAGCCCGAGCCGTAGGTGTAGCGCCAGATGAACTGGCGGCCTTGCACGCACACCGTCAGCCGGTGGCCGTTGGGGGGGGTTGGCTCGGTCAGGGAAGCCGACAGCACGAGCCCGCTCGAGCCCGAGTTGGGGGGATCGATGATGCTGGGCAGCTTCACGAACGTGACCACCGTGAGCACCACCAGGATCAGCCCGGCGGCGACCGTCCAGCCGATCTCGAGCCGGGTGTTGCCGTGGATCTGCGCGGCGACAGCGCCTCGCTTGGCCCTGAACTTGAGCACCGAGTAGAGCAGCGCGCCCTCCACGCCGACGAACACCACGGCGGCGATGTAGAGCACGATCTTGTACAGCGAGTCGATCTGGTTCGCGTTCGGCGAGCCGCCCGACTTCGGGGTGAGGAAGTTAGCCAGCGCGTCCGGAGCCAGGATCAGCAAGCAGCCGAGCGCGAGTGCCAGAAAGAGCCCCAACCGGCGCCGGTGGCGAGGCGTGGCGTCGTTGACGGTGCTTCGCAAGGCCGCGGCATTCTATCCGCCGGGGGCCGCCGTTGACGTGGCTGGGGACGGGGCGGGCGCAAGCCCTCGGCCTATACTGGCCTTTACTTGCGCGTGTCCAGGGGCATCCGAGCGACCGCCTGGGCCGTCCTCGCGGTGGGCGTCGCGGCGCCCGTGCTGCGCCGCTGGATCAAGCTTGCACCCGCCGTGGTGCTCGCGAGCGCGGCGACGGCGCCGCTGGGGGCGGCGG
>JAFAZB010000020.1 GCA_019240015.1 Solirubrobacterales bacterium | reverse complement strand
CCAAGGGCGTTCGTGTAGAAGTCGAGCGCCCTGTCCTGGTCGCTGACAAGCACGCTCATGTAGAAGACCTTCTCCAGCATTGCTTACCTCCGCGGTCGTGGTCACTACTCCCATGACACGCGAGGACCAGTCGATGTGACGGCCGAGGAGGCGACGCGGGCGGTGTCGCGCGTGAGGGACGACGCGGCTACCGATGCGTGCGCTGATACTCGCGTTGAACTGCAGTCACGAGGTACTGGACCGACATCTTCCCCTTGAAGGTGGTCGGCCACTCGGCTCCCACCAAGTACAGGTCCGGGCCGGAGGTGAACAACACGTTCGCGAAGTCCTGGCCGCCACCGCTCGAGGAGTAGCCGCTGGCTCCGGGCACACCCGCGACCGTGATCGGGGTCCCCGGCTCGAGCGCAGGGAGCTCGGCGGTCAGCTCGCTGCGCGCACCCGCCGGGGTGTGGAACTGCTCGACGATTGAGAGCCCTGCGGCTGCCGGAGGCCCGGAGCCCGGCGCGCTTGGCGCAGCCCAGGCCAGATCCTCTCGCACGCCGCCGGTGAACCCGAGCCGCCTCAGTCGACCGGCCGTCGCAGCGCGTTCCCCCGCTGGGAATTGATTGACGGCGACCCAGGCCTGGGGATTTGTGGCCGTGGCCGGCTCGGCCACGTTGAACCCGTGCAGCTCGCCGGGCATCAGCACCTTCGCTTGAAGGCCGGTCCGAGTCGCGGGAGAGCCGCTCGGTGCCGGCAGTCGAGAGGCGCTGGTACTCGAGCTCGTGTGGGCGCTAGAGCCACAACCAGCGAGCGCCGCTGCCGACGTCGCGAGCCCAATCGCGATGCTGGTTCGGTGCATGGCGCAACCCTATGGCAAGCCGTGTGGGTCTGCGAGGTCGCGCGCGCTGGCCGCTCGTGCTGCGCGCCTTCCGCCGCGCCACCCTCGCCTAGATCCGAATTGTGCCGTCCTCGCGGAGAGTCCAGCCGGGGTTGTGGGCGACCTCCCAGACATACTCGTCGGGGTCGGCGAACGCTCCAGTCGTCCCGCCCCAGTCGGCGCGGCCGGCGGGGCGCACGACGGTGCCGCCCGCGCGCTCGGCCTCGGCCAGCACCGCACCGACCTCCTCCGGCGAGCCCACGTTGTGGGCGAGCTCGATCCCAGGCGCGCCGTGCCCGCCGAGTGCGGTCCAGAGGCCGAAGACCATTCCACCGGCTTGGAAGAAGCAGACCTCGTCGTCGGGCTGGAGCGCCCCAGACCAGCCGAGCGCCTCGTAGAAGGCGCGCGAACGACCGAGGTCTTTGACTCCGAGCGTGACCAGGCTGATGCGCTGTTGCATGGCGTCAGTCCCTGGTCATCCTGAACTTTGGCGATTTGGTTCGACCCCTCCGAACCAAATCGCCAAAGTTCGTGCCGAGAGGGAGGGGCCGACCGTGAGCGACGGGCCGACCGCTCGCCGCCGCACGAGCCCTCCGCCGTCCCTGGTCATCGGACCGCCTCGGGATACTCGTCCTTGCGCCAAGCGCGGGGCTCGGCGGGTGGCGGCATCGGCGTACGGTCGAGCAGGAAGGAGTGGTAGGGAGCAACGAACGGGTCGGGCGCCGAGACGGTGTAGGTGTGGTAGACGGTCCCGTTTTCGCGCGCGAAGGCGATGAAGCTGGGATTCTCGCGAAGGCCGTCCTTCAGCTCCGCACCGACCTGCTTGGACCAGTCCGCAAGCCAGCCAGGCGGGTGCTCGAGCATCTGCTTGAGCTCGGGGATCTGCTCGGCCTGCTCGGGCGTCAGCGCGAGCCCGAAGTCGAAGGCGAACTCGCTCTGGTAGGTCGAGACGTATGGGAATGTCCAGCCCATCCGCTGCTTGTAGGCGCTCAGTCGCTCGATCGGCGCGCGCGAGAAGCACACCAGCGTCACGTCGCGGTGGTTGAGGTGCACGCGCGTAGCGTCGAGCTCGTCGCCCAGGTTCGTGCAGCCGGGACACGCGCCGAGCTCGTAGTCGGGGCCGTACATGATGTTGTAGGCGAGGAGCTGGGAGCGGCCGTCGAAGAGCTCGCCGAGCGTCTTCTTTCCATCCCCGGTGTCGAGCTCGTATTGCTTCTCGACCGGGACCCATGGCAGCTCGCGGCGGCTCTCGGTGACCTTCCGGCGCAGCTCACCGTATTCGGCCTCGAGCTTGGCCAGTTTAGCGCGAGCTGCCCGCCACTCCTCTCGTGTCCCGACCCTATGACCCGTCATCGGCGTCCTCCTCTCAGGTGTCGTCTTCGCACCCATGTTGACACCTCTCCTTAGTAAGTGTACGCTTACCGTGCGTGCCAACTTACCAAATGGATGCCTGGACGGCACTCGGCGATCCCACCCGGAAGGCGATCTTCGAGCGGCTCGTAGATCGCCCGTGTGCGGTCGTCGAGCTGGCCAGCGAGCTGCCGGTCAGCCGGCCGGCGGTCTCGCAACACCTCAAGGTACTCAAGGACGCCGGGTTGGTGATCGCGCAGCCGATCGGGACCCGGCGGATCTACCGGGTCGACCCGGAGGGGCTCGCCGCGCTCCGCGCGGATCTCGAGCGGTTTTGGGGAAAGGCGCTGGCCGCGTACAAGACGATTGTCGAGCAACCAAGCGAGGAGCACAAATGAGCACCGAGACAGAGCAGACCTCGATCTGGATGGAGATCGTGGTCGAGGCGCCGATCGAGCGCGCGTTCCGCGTGTTCACGGAGGAGTTCGACCAGGTCAAGCCGCGCGAGCACAACCTGATGGACGTCGAGATCGCCGAGACCGTGCTCGAGCCCCGCGCGGGCGGTCGACTGTTCGACCGTGGCGTCGACGGGAGTGAGTGCCACTGGGCGCGAGTCCTTGCGTTCGAGCCGCCGAACCGGCTGGTGCTCAGTTGGGACATCAGCCCGCAGTGGCAACTCGAGCCCGACCGCGCCAAGACCAGCGAGGTCGAGGTGCGGTTCGTCGCCGAGACCGCCGAGCGCACCCGGGTGCAGCTCGAGCATCGCAATCTCGACCGTCACGGCCCCGGCTGGCCAGGCGAGCGCGACGCAGTGGGTGGTGAGGGGGGCTGGCCGCTCTACCTGCAGCGCTACGCCGATCTGCTCGCCGCCAAGCGTTGACGGCGCCGATCGCCTGATCGACTTGCGGGCCGGTCAGCGCATCTCCCGGAGCCGGTCGAGATGGCGGCGGCCGAGATCGTTGGTGACCCGCAGGAAGTCGGTGATCTGCCGGAGCTCCTCGGCGGTGAAGCGGTTTGTGAGCGTGGCCTGCCAGTCGGCCGCCAGCGGGCCCCAGATGCGATCCGCGCGTGCGTAGAACGCCGGCGTCACCTCGACCCTGACGCGCCTGCGATCGGCGGGGTCCGCGACCCGAGACGCGTAGCCGACGCGTTCCAGGCGATCGATCACGCCGGTGACCGCGCCGCTCGTGAGCCCGGACTCGGTCGCCAGCTGTCCCGCGCTCAGACCGCCGCTGTTCTCGATGATGTTGAGACAGTGCAGGTCGGTCGGATTCACCCCGAGCCGCTCAGCGGCGAGCTTGTCGAACGCGACGTCCTGGTTGCCGCTCAGCCTGAACGCTCGCAGGAGGTCCTGGACCAGGCCGCTCTTCGGTCGTCGCGCAGCCACCGCTATGCCTTAGCTGCTAAGATACTTAGCTCCCGAATGCCTCACGGGCTAAGAGTTTAGCCTCCGAGGACGACCGAAAGGATCCACATGGCCAGCGGAATGCGACTCGAGCTGATCCAGGTCCCGGTGTCGGACATCGACCGGGCGAAGGCGTTCTATGTCGAACAGGTGGGCTTCACCGCAGACCACGACCACCAGGTGAGCGATGAGCTTCGCTTCGTCCAGCTAACCCCTCCCGGGTCCGCCTGCTCGATCGCGCTGACCTCCGGTGCCCATCAAATGAAGCCAGGGTCGGTCGAGGGCCTGCAGATGGTGGTAGACGACGCCGAGCAGAGCCGCGCGGAGCTCGCCGCGCGGGGCGTCGAGGTGAGCGACGTCCAAGTCTTCCCCTGGGGGAGCTTTGTCTTCTTCCAGGATCTCGACGGAAACGGCTGGGCGCTACAAGCGATGACGCACCGGTAGACAGGCACCCGGCGTCAGCGCACCGCGGGGCTCTCCGAGCGAGCCGTGAAGGCCGATCGGGCGAGCTCTCGAAACCGGCTGGCCGCAGGCGAGAGTGACGGTGAGTGCCAGACGAGCGCGGTCTCGAGGATCGCCTGCGGCCTGCCGAGCGACACCGCCGCGGTACCGGGAACCCCGCCCCGGACCGAGTCGGGAACCAGCGCCACCGCACCGGAGTCGGCAAAGGTGCCGATGTCTCCGGCCGAGTGAAACGGGATCCGACTGACTTTGGGCTCGAACCCGGCACGTCGGCAGATCGCCAGCAGCGCGTCATGAAGGCGCGGGGCCAGCTCGCGCGGGAAGACCGAGAATGACTCCTGCGACAGGTCCGCCAAGTCGATTCGCGCGCGTTCGGCCAGGCGATGCCGAGCGGGGAGCAGCACGACCACTGGCTCGCACAGGATCACCTCTGCCTCGAGCTCGGTCTCCCGTTCGGCGCACAGGCTGACCGCCAGGTCGATGGTCCCCGAGCGCAGCGCCGTCGGCATGTCAGCGTTCCACATCTCCTGGGTGATCATCGTGACCTCGGGAAAGCGCTCGGCAAACTGCTGCCCCAGCGCGGGCAGCGTGGCGAACCGGGCGCTCCAGCTGAAGCCCACACGTAGCGTCCCCAGCTCTCCGGCGGCCGCCCGGCGCGCGGCGGCGACTGCCCCGTCGACGCTCTCAAGGATGCGCCGCGCACGCTCAAGCAGTGCGTCGCCCGCTGGCGTCAGCGTCACTCCGCGTGAGCCACGCGAGAGCAGCTCGGCGCCGATATCCGTCTCGAGCCTGCGGATCGCGGCGCTCAGCGGGGACTGCGCCATGTGCAACCGCTGCGCGGCGCGGCTGATGCTTCGCTCCTCGGCGACGGCGAGAAAGTAGCGGAGGTGGCGCAGCTCGAGCACGTCCGCGCAGCCTAACCCGCCGCAATCGGCAACCGGTCTGGCTCCAGACCCAGTCGGTCTTGCCGAGCTGCCCGGCGAGGGTTAGATTCGAGTTACCGTGGCCCACCTGCTGATCGACGCGCCGGGCGCGTAAGCGATGATCCTCGTCGTCGGCGGCCGCAGCAAGATCGGCTCTGCGCTGATCAGCCGGCTGCTCGAGCAGGGCGAGCAGGTCAGGGCGCTGGCGCGGTCCGGGGAGGCCGGCTTCCCGGCCGAGGTGCAGGTGACGGCCGGCGATCTGGCCAATCCCGAGTCTTTGGCAAACGCCATGAAGCATGTCGACCGGGTGTTCCTGCTCTGCGGTCCCCGTCCGGACGAGGTGGCGCTGAACCGCGCTGCGATCGATGCGGCGAGCGAGGCGCGCGTCGAGCGGCTGGTCCGCAGCTCGATCTTGGGCTCAGATCCCGACTCCCCGGCGACGTTCGTCCGCGACCACGGCGCGTGCGACGCGTACCTTCGCGCTGCGAACATCCCCTACGCGATCCTTCGCCCCAACCTGTTCATGCAGAACATCCTGGAGAACACGATCCCTTCGATCGGCAAGGACGGCGTGTTCTACGCCAACGCCGGCCAGGCGCGGATCAGCATGGTCGACACCCGTGACGTCGGTGCAGTGGCCGCGGCGCTGCTGACCGAGCCGGATCACGCGGGCGCCGAGGTCGACCTCACCGGGCCGGAGGCGCTCGCCTATCGCGATGTCGCAGCCAAGCTCTCGCAGAGACTCGGTCGTAGCGTCACCTACGCCGAAGCTGCCGACGACGATGTCCGGACGGCGCTCGCCGGGTACGGCATGAGCAGTTGGCTCGTGGACTCGCTCGTCGAGCTGTTCCAGGACTACCGGCGCTCCGGCGAGGACGGCTACGCCGCCCAGATCACCGACTCGATCCAGCGGCTGACCGGCAGCGCGCCGCGCACGCTGGACCAGCTGCTGGGCGAAGCGAGAGGCCAGTGATGAGCTCCGGAGCGGCGGTTCACCTGCGCGATCACTGCCTGGCCCCGGAGCGGATCGACGCGCCCGTAGCGGGAGAGGGCGGGCGCTATGGGCGCATGTTCGAGCTGCCGGCGCTCCAGGTCGATGAGCAGCAGCTTCGTCTGATCGGTGTGGCGGGCGGCTTCTGTGACGGCGGGGATTGCGAGACGGACTCCTCGGTGGAGGCCGGCTGGCCGTTCTTTGGCCAGTACGTCGCGCACGACCTAACCGCCGACCGCTCACCGCTGCGTGCCCACAGCGATCTGTCGGCGTTGCGCAACATGCGCTCGCCGCGGGCCAACCTGGAGTCGCTGTACGGCGGCGGTCCACTGGGCTCGCCGTACATGTACCAGCGGGCTGACCCGGCCAAGCTGCTCGTGGCAGACGGCGATCTGCCCCGCAATCAGGAGGGCTACGCGCTGATCGGGGACCCGCGCAACGACGTGCACGTGTTCATGAGCCAGATGCAGCTCGGCTTCCTGCGTACCCACAACCGCCTGGTGGACCGGCTGCGAGCGGATGGCTGCGCCGAGGCGGAGCTGTTCGACGAAGCCCGGAGGGCCCTGAGCTGGCACTACCAGTGGGTGATCGTCAACGAGTTTCTCCCGTTGACCGTCGGCGAGGAGCTGGTGGCCGAGCTGCTGGCGGACGGGCCCCGCCACTACCGCCCCCAGCGGCAGCCTTACATCCCGGTGGAGTTCGCAGATGCGGCCTATCGCTACGGCCACTCACAGGTCCGCCAGCTCTACCAGCTACAGGCCGGCGGCCCACGCCTGCCCGTGTTCCCGGACCTGATCGGCTTTTGCGAGGTGGGGCAGCACCAGGTGGACTTCTCGCTGCTGTTCGACGTTCCGGGGCGTCCGCCGGCTCAGCGGGCCAAGCCGATCGATGGCCAGCTGCCCAGCTCGCTGATCGCGCTGCCCCAGGCGATCACGGGCGCGGTCGATGACGCGGCGTCGCACTCGCTGGCCGTACGAGACCTGATCCGGGGCGAGGGCACCGGGCTGCCGTCGGGGGAGAGCGTCGCTCGGCTGCTCGGCGTCGAGGTGCTCGGCGACGAGGAGCTCGGGCTGAGCCGCCACGGCTGGGAGCAGGAGACGCCGTTGTGGCTCTACATCCTGCGGGAGGCCGCGATCCGGCAGCACGGCGATCGGCTGGGCCCGGTCGGGGGACGGATCGTCGGCGAGGTGCTGCTGGGGATCATCACGCTTGACCCGGAGTCCTACCTGGCGCTCGATCCGGGCTGGCAGCCGACGCTCCCCGCTCGGGTCGAGCCGTTCGGACTGCGGGACATCCTGGTGCCGGACGGGGTCCACGCCCCCGCGTAGCTGCGGGTCCGCGGCGAGTTCACAGGCCAGGTGCCGACCGGGTATCCATCGACCGCCCGGGTTCGATGCTCTCCGGTTCCGCCAGCGAGTCGATCGCGCTCCGAGTCAGCAGCCAGCGATCGGGGCGCTCACGGAGCAACAGCTCGGCGCGAGCCAGACGCTGGAGGGCGACGGTGACCGTGGGCCGGTGGGCCCCCACGAGCATCGCCAGCACCTCGTGCGTCAGCGGCAGCCTGACCTGGATCCCGTCGGGCCCCACCCTCCCCCACCGCTCGGCGAGCAGCCAGAAGAAGATCAGCAGTCGCGAGGTGACCCGCGGTAGGTGGGTCACCGCCTGGGTCAGGGCGAAGTAGCGGGCGCGCTGGGCGACACGAGCCATGAGCCGGCTGGTGATCGCGGGCCAGCGGGCGATCCGCAGCGCGAATGCCGTGTCCAGGACGGCGAGCCGGGCGGATCTCAGCACCAGCCACTGGACCGAGATCGGCAGCGGGTCGTACTCGCCGTCCGTGTCCCAGGGGCGGATCAGGTCTCCCGGTCCGAACAGCTCGCACGCCACCCGCTTGCCGACGGTGACCCGGCGGATCATCAGCCCCTCGAGCATCAGCAGCCCCAGCCAACCGTCGTTGGCGATCGCGCTGAGGCCCTCGGGCCTCCAGGCGGGGGGCTCGAGATCGATCACCGCGGCGACCGCCCGCCGGCGTGCCTGCTGCTGGTCGTCCGGCTCGAGGCCGCTGGCCAGATCCGGGTCGGCGTCCAGCACCGCGACGCCGCGTCCGGTCAGCTCGAACTCGCCTTCCACCGCTCTCAGTGTTCCCCTCGGCAGCCGCTGTCTGCACGCGGACACCGGCGGTTCGTCATCGGACCGCGCACGCCTGCGCGCCTCCAAAAGCGGCTATCACCAAGTACAGACAGCCATTTTGAACCGAACCCCATCTCAGGAGGAAGCAATGAGCAATCCGAGAAGCCCAGTCGGGGCCCGGCTCCGGGCGATCCTGACCTTCAAGCGAGGCGGCCTCGAGCCCGATCGCGAGGCGCTACGCCTACGGGAGAGCATCGACCCGACCGCGGGACGTGCCGCCGGCAGCGAATGGAACATGCTCCAGGATCCCACGAGCTCACGATCGCGCCGTGGCATCCGGAGCTGACGCGCCGCGGACCTGCACGAGCGCCCACTTTCGCCGGGGCCGTGGGTCCAGTTTGGGTGATTGAGCATGCCGACCGGGCGCAGAGCGCCCGCCCGGGCGCCTCCGCACACGGCGAGGCGCACGGGCGCGGCGTCGGGCGGGCCCCGCCTCCCCTCACCGGTCGTAGGTGGCGATCGCGCGGAGTGAGAGCACGGTCAGGATCAGGCCCATCGCCAGGATCACCAGCAGGCAGACCGCGAGCTTGCCCGCGTCCCAGCCGTCGATCACGAGCGAGCGCAGCCCGACGATCACGTAGCTCACGGGGTTGATCCGGGCCAGGGTCTCCATCAATGAGGAGAGCCGGTTGAAGGGAACGAAGTTCGGAGTCAGGAACAGCAGCGGGAAGAACAGCAGGAAGCTCGACTGCGTGGCCTGCACGTTCCTGGTCCGCAGCGCGATCAGGATCCCGAAGCCGGCGTAGGCGACCCCGAACAGCGCCGAGAGCAGCACGATCACCAGCGCGCCGGCGACGCCGCTCTGGACGCGGGCGCCGAGCGCGATCCCCGCGATCAGCACGAACGCGGACGCCGCGATCCCGCGCACCAGATCGGCCGTCAGGCGGCCGAAGATGATCGAGGAGCGCCGGATCGGCGCGACCAGCAGCTTGTCGAAATACCCGACGTCGATCTCGGTCACCAGCGCCAGGCCGGAGGTGGCGGTCGCGACGGCGAACATCAGCGAGACCGGCAGCTGGAACGCGACGTACCCCTGACCCTTGAGGAACGGCGTGCTGCTCGGGAACGTCTTCGAGACCTGGCCGATGTTGACCACCAGGAAAAACAGCGGGATGAACAACGTCGGGATCGTCGCCTCGGGGTAGCGGATCACCTCCCGGACCGCCCGCCGTCCCAGCAGCAGGACCTCGGTCACGATTCCCGCTCCTGCCCCGGCTGGGCGGCGTCGTGCTCCTCCAGCCGGCGCCCGGTCGCCTGCAGGAAGACGTCGTCGAGCGTGGGGCGTGCGACTGAGATCGCACCGACCTCGATCCGGTCGCGGTCGAGACGGCGGACGATCTCGGGGATCGAAGCGGCGCCGTCTTCCACATATAGCGCCAGTGCGTCCGGCTCGGCGACGACGCGCTCGAGCCCGGGTAGCCCATCGAGCGCAGCCTCGGTCGCGGCGACGTCGGCCCCATCGAGCGCCACGGAGACCGCGTCGTGCCCCATCTGCGCCTTCAGCGCCGCCGGCGTCCCGTCGGCCACGATTCGCCCGACGTCGATGATCGCCACGCGGTCGCAAAGCTTGTCCGCCTCCTCCAGGTACTGGGTGGTCAGGAAGACGGTCGTGCCACCGGCGTTGATGCGGCGTACCTCCTCCCACACGGTGAGCCGCGACGCCGGGTCGAGCCCGGTGGTGGGCTCGTCGAGGAACAGGACTTCGGGCGAGTGCACGAGCGCACTG